>CAMCBC010000032.1 GCA_945872775.1 Spirosoma fluviale
GGTGAGGGGCTTCTATCGTCGCTCCCTGCATGCGCAACTCGTGCACGTAAAACTCAGTGGAGTAGAATCCACCAAAATTGTTGATCACCCCTACCATAAACTCCAAGGGGAAGTAGGCCTTCAAGTACAGACTCTGGTAGCTCTCCACCGCAAAGGAAGCGGAATGCCCCTTGGCAAAGGAATAGCCTGCAAAGCTTTCGATCTGCATCCATATCGCCGTAGCCTCAGCATCCTGCCTCCCCAGACGCTTGCAGTTGTCAAAGTAGGCAGCCTTCACCCGTTCAAACTCGTCCTTGGAGCGGGATTTGCCACTCATTCCCCGCCGCAATACATCCGCTTCAGCCAGGCTCAGCCCTGCAAAATGGTGTGCTACCTTAATCACATCCTCCTGGTACACCATGATGCCGTAGGTTTCGGGCATGATCTCTGCCAGCACGGGATGAGCCTGCTTCCTGCGCTCTGGGTCCCGATGCCGCAAGATGTACTCCCGCATCATACCCGATCGTGCCACCCCAGGACGGATGATGGAGCTGGCAGCCACAAGTTCTAAATAGGTGTCGGCCTGCAGTTTGGCCAGCAGCATGCGCATGGCGGGGGACTCTACATAAAAGGCGCCGATGGTATGCCCACTGCGTAGTAATGCTTTGATTTTTGGGTCTTCCTTAAACTTTTTCACTTCTCGTATATTCACTGCAATCCCCTGGTTCTGCTGGATCAGTTCCAGGCTGGACTTGATGTGCCCTAAGCCTCGCTGGCTCAGGAGGTCAAACTTATGTAAGCCAATGTCTTCGGCCACGTGCATGTCGATGTGGGCTACCGGAAACCCTTTGGGGGGAAGGTTGGTGGCCGTGTAGTAATGCATCGACTTGTGCGACAGCAGCAGTCCACAGGCATGAATCGTCAGGTGCGATGGCATGTCATGCAGTACCTGGGCATAGCGGAGGATCAGCTTACCCAAGCCATCGGGTCGATAGCCTTCCTTGTCAGCCTGCTGCAGCAGGGATTCGATCTCTGCCTTGGGTAGGCCAAAGACTTTGCCGAGCTCGCGAATCACGGAGTTGTACTGAAAGGTGCTGTAGGAGCCGAGCAGCGCTACATGGGCATCTTCCCCCTCGTTGTATTTGGTGAAGAGGTAGTCAAACACCTCGTCTCGGTCGGTCCAGCTAAAGTCAATGTCAAAGTCAGGTGGATTTTCTCGGTAGAGGTTGATGAAGCGTTCAAAGTAGAGATCCAGCTCCATGGGATCTACATCGGTGATCCCCAAACAGTAGGCCACCACGGAGTTGGCCCCAGATCCTCGGCCCACATGGTAGAAATTGCGGCGATGGGCAAACTGCACGATGTCGTAGTTGATCAGAAAATAAGACACAAAACTCTTTTGTTGGATCAGCTCCAGCTCCTTTTCAATGCGCTTGCTGACGGCTGCAGAGAGCTGGGGGTAGCGCTGCTGGGCTCCTCGGAGGGTTTCCTGGCGGAGAAATTCAAAGTCCTCCCCTCCAGTACCAAGTAGATCTCGCTTGTTTTTGATTGCCTGAAAATAGAAGGAAAACTGGCACTGCTCCAGCAGCTTCTGCGCATTGAGGAGCAGGTAGCTGTGGTCTTCGCAACGAGCAATGAGTTCCGCATAGCCGTAGAGCTGATCTGTAGGATCTGCCTGCTCCTGCAAGGGCAGCTTGCTGAGTAGTGTATTCAGATCCATGCTTCGTAGGAGCCGATGCGCATTAAACTCCAATTTGGAGGAGAAGTTGACCGGCTGCAGGAGTACCAATTTTTCTCGTTTCCGGTACCAGGGAGAGGAATGCAGCTTGTTTAACTGGCTGGGATGAATGCCGACAAACTCATGTTCGGCCAAGGGAAAGTAGGTTGACGGAAAAGGATACACCACAAAGCTGTTTGCAAAGGCAGGGGCCTTGGCTGCAAAAGGTCGCTGCTGGATCAGGTGCTCTGAGAGATGCTTGTTGAGTTCGTACATGCCCTCCTGATTGCGTGCGAGCCCAATGTACTGCTGCGCAATGCCGTTTCTGAAATCAATCCCAATCACCGGATGAATGCCCGCTTTCTGTGCGGCGCGGATAAAGGGAAATACGGACGCACTGCTGTTGATGTCTGTCAGGGCGAGCGCATCCAACTTTTTGCTTTTTGCCTCGGCAACGAGCTTGTCTACGGAAAGAGTCCCGTATTTGAAACTGAAGTGGGTATGGCAATTGAGAAACATGGCAAGGCAGTAGGATTTCTTCCAGAGAAGCTCCGTGAGATGGAATTGGGTAAGAATTAGTATGAGTTGTAGGAAATGCCCCTGACCGGGGATTGGAATCAGTCGATTAAAATGTTAATATTTTTAACATTTTAATGTTTATAATGTAAACAAAAAGAATAACAAAAAAAGAATACAGTAAAAAAATGAAGGCAATTGTCGGAAAAGTGGGGCTGGTGCCTGCACAACTGCCCTCAACCTGAACAAGGTTCATTTCAGGGGGTATCTGCAAGACGGATTTGGGAGGAATTAGGCTTTTGAAAGTAGAAGCTGAAATTCCAGTGAACTGCAGGCCTGGAACTCATCGGCTTCGAGATCCTCAAAAATTTCTTCGTCAGCGCTAATGTCCGTTTTCTCAATGCGGCCATCGGGATGCACAATCAGTTCAATGCCAGAAAAATCCTGTGGGTTGATCATCACCAATACTTGGTAGTCGTCAAAAATCCGTTTGAAGTATTGCGAAATTGCTTTTGCCACGGTGTCAAGGTTAAGGTTGCTCAAAAATAAGTTAAAAAAAACGAAGGGACGCATTGCTTATTCCAAAGCCTTTCTAAATTTGTGGCACGCTTATGAAAACAATCGCAAACAAGTACTGGTGGTGGCATTCCAATTCTTTCCTCGGGAAAGCTCAGAAAGCCGTTGCCTAAACTTTGCGCAATACATACCTTAAAAGGCTTACTGGTTTCCCCGGTAAGCCTTTTTTTATGCCCTTTTCTCTCTTATGACTACGACCTACAGCCTCCATACCCAGTACCGCAAGCGACTCGCAGATATCATCACGCCGGTAAGCATTTACCTGCAGATTCGTGATCGCTTTGCAAATCCCATCTTGCTGGAATCCTCCGACTATCGAGGGCAGGACAATAGCTACTCCTACATTTGCTTCAACCCAGTCGCTTCTTTTTCATTTACAGCAGGTACAGTGCTGGAAAAATTGCCCGATGGACAGGAGAAATCTTACGAAGTGAGTGCTGAACAACCCCTAATGGATTGCTTGCAACGGTTTGGAACTGCATTTCAGTCTTCGCCTGACGCGTTCAAGTTCAGTACAAATGGCCTTTTTGGCTACACCCAGTACGATACGGTAGGCTGGTTTGAGGACATCCACTTAAAAGCTTCCCCTTCCGAAGAAGTGCCGATGATGCACTATGCCATGTACCAAAACATCATCGTCGTGGATCATTACAAAAACGAGTTGCACCTCTTCGAACACCTGGTCGAGGGGGCTGAGCGGGCTTCTTACCTCGATGAAATCGAAACCTTGCTCAACAACAAAAACATCCCCGCCTACTCTTTCAAAAAAGTAGGGGAGGAGGTTTCCAACTACAGCGATGCGGAGTTTTTGGGATTGCTATCTCAAGCCCAAAAGCATTGCCAGCGTGGGGATGTATTCCAGCTGGTGCTTTCCCGCCGGTTTACGACAGCCTTCAAAGGGGATGAATTCAACGTCTACCGTGCCCTACGCTCAGTTAACCCCTCTCCCTACCTGTTCTATTTCGACTACGGCTCTTTTAAAGTGTTTGGAAGTTCCCCGGAAGCACAGATTGTGGTCAAAAACCGAAAAGCAACCCTCTTTCCTATCGCAGGTACTTTCCGCCGCACGGGCAATGATGTGGAGGATGCGGCCCTTGCACGGAAGTTGTACGACGATCCCAAGGAAAATGCAGAGCATGTCATGCTCGTGGATTTGGCACGAAATGACCTATCTCGCTCTTCCGATCGGGTGGAAGTGGAGGTCTTTAAGGAAGTGCAATACTACTCCCATGTGATCCATTTGGTGTCCAAAGTAACCGGGCAGCTACCCGAAGGAGCAAATCCCCTTCAGCTCGTGGCGGATACCTTTCCGGCAGGAACGCTTTCGGGTGCACCGAAATACCGAGCGATGGAGCTCATCGATGAACTGGAAACAGTGCCCCGTCAGTTCTATGGTGGCGCAATTGGCTACCTCGGTTTCAATGGGGATTTCAACCATGCAATCATCATTCGCTCCTTTGTGTCGGAAAATAACCAGCTCCGTTTTCAAGCCGGTGCCGGTGTAGTCGCCAAAAGCGACATCCACTCTGAATTGCAGGAGGTGGCCAATAAATTGGAAGCCTTGCGGGTGGCCTTGAAGACCGCCGAACAGATTTAAGCGATGCGTCCATGAAAATTTTAGTCCTAGATAATTACGATTCCTTCACCTACAACCTAGTGTACCTGATCCGCCAACTAGGGTATGGGCAGCAATTGGACATTCGTCGAAACGATGACTTTGCCTTGGATGAGGTGGAGCAATTTGATAAAATACTACTTTCTCCAGGCCCTGGAATTCCTTCCGAAGCGGGCTTGATGCCTGAGGTACTGCAGCGGTATGCTGCTACCAAATCCATCTTAGGAATTTGCCTAGGGCACCAGGCCATTGCAGAGGCCTTTGGTGGGCAGCTACACAACTTGGCTGAGGTGCAGCATGGAGTAGCTTCCACGCTTACCGTGGTGCCTGACCGACTATTTGAAGGATTACCCACCCAGTTTGCCGTGGGAAGGTACCATTCTTGGGTGGTGGATGAATCTCAGCTTCCAGCCGAATTGGAGGTGATCGGCCGTACCCCTGACCAACAGATTATGGCCATTCGCCACAAGCAATTTGACCTCCGTGGGCTGCAGTTTCACCCAGAAAGTATCCTCACCGAACATGGGACCAAGCTAATCCAAAACTGGCTAAAAAATTAATTCGACTTCTACCTATCGCTAACCGATGAAAGACATATTAAATCAGTTGATTGAACACAAAACCCTCTCGCAGCAGCAGGCGAAGGAGGTATTGAAAAACTTGGCCACAGGATCCTACCCGAGTAGCCAAGTGGCCGCTTTTATGACCGTGTTTCTGATGCGCAGCATTACGGTGGAGGAACTCCGTGGTTTCCGGGAAGCCATGCTTGAGCTCTGCGTACCGGTAGACCTTTCCGAATACGATGCCATGGACCTCTGTGGCACAGGAGGGGATGGCAAAGATACCTTCAACATCTCTACGCTTTCCTCATTTATCGTTGCAGGAGCTGGACAGGCGGTGGCCAAACACGGCAATACGGGTGTGTCCTCAATCTGTGGTTCCTCCAATCTGTTGGCCCATTTTGGCTATGAGTTTAGTTCAAACCCCGATCAGCTTCGAAGAAGTTTGGATCAGGTAGGCCTCTGTTTTTTGCATGCGCCACTTTTTCACCCTGCCATGAAAAGTGTGGCACCCATCCGAAAGGAACTTGGGGTGAAGACTTTTTTCAACATGCTTGGACCCATGGTCAACCCAAGTTTTCCTAGAAAGCAACTGGTAGGGGTATTTAGCTTGGAATTGGCGCGGCTCTATGGCTACCTCTACCAGGAAACCGAGGGTCGATTTGCTATCTTGCATGCCTTAGATGGCTACGATGAAATATCGCTCACTGGACCCTTCAAGATGATCACCAATTCTGGCGAAAAGCTCTACCACCCACAAAGCCTTGGCCTAGATCAACTTTCTCCAGACAGCATTCTTGGTGGAACCTCCATAGGCGAGTCTGCCCGAATCTTTGAAGACGTGCTTCGAGGCAAGGGTACTGCTGCACAAAATCAGGTTGTGGTAGCGAATTCCGCTGCAGCCCTAGTGACCGCTCGAGAGGGCCTTGGTTTCGAGGAGGCAATTGCACTCGCAAACGAAACGCTTCTGACTGGCAAAGCCCTTCGCGTTTTTACAGGATTGATCCAACCTCAAACTTCCGTGTCCTTTTACTAAGTTGCTCCGATGAATACGCTAGAAAAAATCATTGCCGATAAGTACCTGGAAGTGGAAGCTCGAAAGCAGCAGCGACCTTTGGCTGTCTTGGAAAAAAGCAGCGCTTTTTCGAGAGCCACCCTATCCCTAAAATCTTTTCTTTTAGATCCTGCCAAGTCTGGAATCATCACCGAATTCAAGCGAAAGTCTCCCTCCAAGGGACTGATCAATGGTACCTCCTCGGTAGCGGAAGTAACCAAAGGATACGAGCAGGCCGGTGCCTCCGCACTCTCCGTTTTGACAGATCTACACTATTTTGGAGGTACCACTGAAGACCTTGAGTTGGCTAGAAAGCAAGTGGTCATCCCCATTCTCCGAAAGGACTTTGTGGTAGATGAGTACCAGATTTTGGAAGCCAAATCCATGGGTGCAGATTGTATTTTACTCATAGCCGCTGCCTTAACCTCAGAAAAAGTACAATCCTTGGCAGCCTTTGCCCAGAGCCTGGGCCTCGAGGTGCTGTTGGAAGTACACAATCTGGAAGAGTTGGAACAGTCGTTTTGTGACGGCCTGGATGTGGTGGGCGTGAACAACCGAAACTTAAAAAACTTTGAAGTGTCTTTGGAAACTTCTTTATCCCTAGTGGATCGGATCCCAAACCAGGTGGTCAAAATTTCGGAAAGTGGAATTTCTGATCCTGGTACCCTAGTTGCTTTCCGAAAGGCTGGTTTCGATGGTTTCTTGATTGGGGAAAACTTTATGAAAACCTCAAACCCTGGTCTGGCAGCAATAGAATTTATCCAGGAGTTTAGACGCTTGATAGCAGAACCAAAAACAGGAATCTCAGGGCATGGAAATTAAAGTTTGTGGCATGCGGGAGCGGGACAATTGTCACCAATTGGTCCAAGAAGTCAATCCTGATTGGATGGGCTTGATTTTCTATCCCAAGTCCCCTCGACTGGTACCTTCTGAAAGTGTAGATTGGTTGGCTGAGCTACCTATAAAAAAAGTGGGGGTATTTGTTGGGGAAGAACAGTCGGAAATACGTCGCAAAACCACCTCGTTTGGCCTTTCGGCGCTTCAGCTCCATGGAGGAGAATCTGTGGAGGTAGTAAAGCAATTGAAGGAAGATACCGACTTGGAAATCTGGAAAGTCTTTGGCGTTGGGGATAAGCTGGATTGGAAGCTGATGGAAGAATTTGTTCCCCATGTAGATCGGTTTCTTTTTGATACGGCTACAGCGAGCAAGGGAGGTTCTGGAAAAACCTTTGATTGGGAACTTCTGAAAGAGTACCCATTCGAAAAAGGTTTTTTCCTCAGTGGAGGATTGCGGTTGAAACATGCAGCTGAAATTTTAGAGTTAGGCAAGGATATTCCCCAGCTGCTGGGGGTGGATGTCAACTCTGGATTTGAAATTGCTCCAGGGCTAAAGCATATTCCTGATTTGAAGGAATTTAAACAAAAGTTGAACAGATAAGGTCTACCAATTGGAGACGATAATTAGCGAGATGATGATACAAGTTGACGAAAAAGGGTTTTATGGAAATTTTGGAGGTGCCTACATCCCCGAGATGTTGTATCCGAATGTGGAGGAGCTCCGAGAAAACTGGGAAGCCATTGTGGCAAGCCCAACGTATCAAGAAGAATTTCAAAGTCTGCTCAAGGACTTTGTGGGAAGACCTACACCGCTCTATTTTGCAGCTCGGCTTTCCGAAAGTTTTGGAGCCAAGATTTACCTCAAGCGAGAAGACCTCTGTCATACGGGTGCCCACAAGGTCAACAATACCGTAGGGCAGATTATCCTAGCCAAGAAGTTGGGCAAAAAACGCATCATCGCAGAGACCGGAGCGGGACAGCACGGGGTGGCTACGGCTACCGTCTGTGCCTTGATGGGCATGGATTGCACGATCTACATGGGAGAGTTGGACATCAAGCGTCAGCGTCCCAATGTGGAGCGGATGCGCATCCTTGGAGCCAAGGTAGTGCCGGCTATTTCGGGTTCAAAGACTTTAAAAGATGCCACCAACGAGGCCATGCGCGCTTGGATTGCGGATCCAGTGGGAACGCATTACATCATCGGATCGGTGGTGGGACCGCATCCTTATCCAGAGATGGTGGCACGATTTCAGTCAGTCATCTCGGAAGAAATCAAATGGCAGTTGAAGGCAAAGGAAGGTCGCGAAAATCCTGACCTCGTGATTGCCTGTGTGGGTGGAGGGTCCAATGCCGCTGGAGCATTTTACCACTATTACAATGAATCCAAGGTGCGACTGATTGCTGTGGAGGCGGCGGGGCATGGGATCCATTCCGGCAAGTCTGCTGCCACCTCGGTTTTGGGTACTCCCGGGATTTTGCATGGATCCAAAACCTTATTGATGCAAACTGAGGATGGGCAAGTGGTTGAGCCACATTCCATCTCTGCAGGCTTAGATTATCCAGGAATTGGCCCGGTGCATGCTCATTTGCATGAAATTGGACGAGCGGAGTTTGTCGGCGTAGAGGATGAGGATGCGATGAAGGCAGGTATTTTGTTGAGTCGTACAGAGGGAATCATTCCTGCTATCGAGACGGCTCATGCCATCCATGCACTGAATCAAATTGAATTTAATGCGAATGACCTGATCGTGATCAACCTTTCAGGTAGGGGAGATAAGGATTTGGAAACCTACATCCACTGGGGGAATTATTGATCGAGTCGTTAATCTAGGCTCCTTCAAATCCCAATTTCCTTTCAATTCACTCAAGAACCTAAGTACCATGAATCGAATCGACTATCTATTTCAAACTAAAAAAGAACGCATACTCTCCATTTATGTGACGGCTGGTTTCCCGAATCTAGAGGATACCTTGCCCATGATGGAGGCCATCCAGGCTGCAGGAGCCGATATTATTGAAATTGGCTTGCCCTACTCTGACCCTATTGCAGATGGACCGACCATCCAAGAGAGCAATACCATCGCCTTGGAAAATGGGATGAGCATCAAGAAGTTATTTTCCCAACTGCTGGGCTTCAGAGCTAAAATACACCTCCCTGTCGTGCTGATGGGCTATCTCAACCCAATCATCCAATATGGTGTGGAGAATTTTTGCAAGAAATGCAAGGAGCTGGGGATTGATGGATTGATCCTTCCGGACCTGCCCATGAGCCATTATTTGGAAGAGTACAAAGAGTTGTTTGAGCGCTATGGCTTATTCAATATCTTCTTGATTTCTCCTCAAACCTCTGAAAAGCGAATTCGCGAAGTAGACGAGCATTCCAATGGGTTTATTTACATGGTTTCTTCCCATGCCATCACAGGCGCCAAGGCGGAAATTTCACCAGAGCAGGAGCAGTATTTTGAGCGGGTAGCAGCGATGAATCTTTCGAATCCACGCCTCATCGGCTTTGGGATTTCGGATGCGGCCACCTTCCAGCTCGCCTCGCGCTACAGTCAAGGAGCGATCATTGGATCCGCTTTTATCAAGAGTATTAAAAATTCAAATGACTCGAATGCAGACATCAATGCATTCATTCAAGGAGTTATTGGCTAGTGCTCTTCTAAGTGAGCGCTTGGGCTTGAAATTGGCTTGTGCCAACTGAAATCCCTGCGTAACTTAGTTTCGGAGAGTTGAAATTACTTCTGAATTTTGCAACAGCAAACTGGTATTCTGAGTTGAAACCAATGGAAGGTGTAGCAACTGAATTAAGTGCCAACAATTCTAGATAAGTGTAGCTTCCCAGATTACCCCGAGAATTAAACCCAAATACAATGATTGAAAAACCCAAAGAATGGGTCTTTTCGGACCCGAGATTAAAAGACATGCGTCAGGATTATGCTGCATACACGGAAGAGGATTTTCAGGTTTGGAAAATTCTTTTCGAGCGGCAGGTTCCTCAACTTCCCAAAGCGGCTTCAAAAGCCTATTTGGAAGGCATGAAGGCTGTAAATTTTACGGCAGACCTTATTGCGAATTTTGAGGAACTAAACGAGGTCCTCCGTCAAACCACAGGATGGCAAGTACAGGTAGTGCCAGGATTGATTGATGATGACTTGTTTTTCGGCCTATTGAGTAACAAGCGTTTTCCGTCTTCTACTTGGCTTCGAAAAATGGAGCAGCTGGACTATTTGGAGGAGCCCGATATGTTTCACGATGCCTTTGCGCACCTTCCACTTCTGGTCAATCAACCCTACGTTGATTTTCTAGAAAGTCTTAGTGCAATGGCTTTAAAGCACATTCAGAACCCTTGGGCCATCCAATTGCTGAGCCGAATTTATTGGTTTACTATCGAATTTGGATTGATCAGTGAGGAAGGTGGGCTCCGTGTGTATGGAGCTGGAATTTTGAGTTCGGCTGGGGAAACTACCCATGCGCTCTCTGATAAGCCAAGTCACTTTCCGTACGATGTGCGTCAAATCATGATGACCTCCTACTGGAAAGACCATTTCCAAGACAAGTATTGGGTGATTGATAGTTTCGAGCAACTATTTGAGTCCTTGACGGAAATTGAGCAAGTACTTGAAGAGCTGCTGGCAACAGAAAATAAAAATTAAACTAAACTAGGCAGGCTTGGGAGCAAACTGGACTGCAGTCCAGATTATTACCATTTGCAAAAAGTCCATGAAAGTAGCTTTAATCAAGTACAATGCAGGCAATGTCCAATCCGTGTGCTATGCGCTAGAGCGGCTCGGGGTGGAGGCTGAACTTACAGATGATCCTCAAAAAATTTCCACGGCCGACCGTGTGATTTTTCCAGGTCAGGGTGAAGCCAGTTCTGCGATGGCCTACTTGAAGGAGCGAAATTTGGACCAAGTGATTCGAGACGTGAAGCAACCTTTTTTGGGAGTTTGCTTGGGTTTGCAGCTGCTCTGCACCCATTCGGAAGAAAACAACACTACCTGTTTGGGCATCTTTCCTCAGCTCGTCAAACGTTTTGTTCCAAGTGCGGACGGCCAAGAAAAAGTGCCTCATGTGGGTTGGAATTCGATCGAGAACTTGGTGTACAATCCCTTACTCAAGGATCTGCCCGACGCTAGGCACCTGTACTATGTGCACAGTTACTATGCAACACTAGGAGAAGGCACCCTTGCCACCACCCACTACATTCAAGACTTTACGGCCATTCTCCATCGAGCCAACTATTGGGCGATTCAAGCCCACCCAGAGAAAAGCAGTACTTTAGGTGAAAAGCTATTAGAGAATTTTCTAGCGCTACCTTCTACTTAATTAAGATTCACCAAGGGATTTAAGGTTTCAAAACCGTCCCTTAGCCATACAACCATGCACGTAATTCCTGCTATTGATTTGATCGGAGGTAAATGTGTTCGCCTCAGCCAAGGCGACTATCTCCGGAAGACCGAATACCATGATGATCCATTGGAGATGGCCAAGCGATTTGAAGGGGTAGGATTGACGCGACTACATCTGGTGGATTTGGATGGAGCGAAAGCCAAAAAAATTGTGAATGGAGCCGTGTTGCAGCGTATTTGTTCTGGGACTCGTTTGGCAGTGGATTTTGGTGGGGGCATACAATCGCAGGAAGAAATTGAAAAGGCTTTCACGCTCGGCGCGATGCAAGTTACTGGTGGAAGTATTGCAGTGAAAAATCCAAGTTTGTTTGAATCTTGGCTAGAAGTATTTGGCTCTGGAAAAATTATTCTGGGTGCCGATGCAAAGGATAAAAAAATTGCTGTGGGAGGTTGGGAAGAAACTACCGTTCTGGAGCTAATCCCCTTTATTAAAGGGTACTACAACAAAGGTATTCGCCAAGTCATTTGCACCGATGTGGCCAAGGATGGATTGCTTCAAGGACCATCTTTTGAGATTTACCGAGAGATCCTTCAGGAGTTGCCCGAGTTGCAACTCATCGCCAGTGGAGGTGTATCCTGCCTGAAGGATTTGGAGGAACTCCAAAAACTAGGTGTCTATGGAACCATTGTTGGAAAAGCTTATTACGAAGGAAAGGTCAGTTTGGAAGAGCTGGCCCAATTCGAATCGCATTAAATTACGGGGATACTCGCCTGTAAAGGCCTGTTCCTGAACCGCTTCAAATCATTTACTACGAATTACCTGTTTACTATTGCATGCTAACCAAACGAATTATCCCTTGTCTTGACATCAAAGATGGCCGCACGGTCAAAGGGGTGAATTTTGTGGAACTTCGAGATGCTGGAGATCCCGTGGCTTTGGCCAAGTTGTATTCAGAACAAGGCGCGGATGAACTTGTTTTTCTGGACATTACCGCTACGGTGGACAAGCGAAAAACGCTAGTAGAGTTGGTGACGCAAGTAGCCAAGGAAGTTCGAATTCCCTTTACGGTTGGCGGTGGCATTTCTTCGGTTCAGGATGTCTATGCTTTGTTAGCAGCAGGTGCCGATAAGATCTCCATCAATTCTGCGGCAGTGAAAAATCCTCAGCTTATTGATGAACTTGCCAAAGAGTTTGGTTCTCAATGTGTGGTGGTAGCCATCGATTCACGATGCGCTGATGGCATCGATTGGGTGTACACGCATGGAGGAAGGACGGCAACCACTTTGCAATCCAAGGCTTGGGCCAAGGAGCTGGCGGATCGGGGAGCAGGGGAGATTCTGCTGACTTCCATGGACCATGACGGTACGAAGGCAGGTTTTGCACTGGAATTGACTGCTGCTATTTCAGGAGCGTTGCCCATTCCAGTCATTGCCTCTGGCGGTGCGGGCAGCATGCTCCATTTTAAGGAAGTATTTACCACGGGAAAAGCAGATGCAGCTTTGGCAGCAAGTATTTTCCACTTCAAGGAAATTGGTATTCCTGAATTGAAATTGTATTTGGATGAGGAAGGGGTAGTTGTAAGGAAATGAAATAGGAAAGGGAAATACGGTTGAAATAAAATGGAAATACCCGCCGCGGCGGGTGAGCTCCGTGAAATAGGTAATTCAAATAGTATTTCTACCCTATTTCACGAAGCGAAGCGAAGTGTATTTCTATTGTATTTCCATTTTATTTCATTCTAAAAAGTTAAAGACAGATAAAATGAACCTAGATTTTAAAAAGATGGAAGGCCTCATTCCTGCGGTAGTGCAGGATGCATTTACCGGAAAGGTATTGATGGTGGGCTACATGAGTGAGGAGGCACTTGTCAAGACTCAGGAATCGGGGAGAGTCACCTTTTTCTCGCGCAGCAAAAATAGATTGTGGACCAAAGGCGAGACTTCAGGTAATTTTTTGGAAGTAGTCAGCATGCAGGAAGATTGCGACGGGGATGCGATCTTGGTCAAAGCCAAGCCTCTCGGACCCGTTTGCCATACGGGAGCAGATACTTGTTTCGAAGAATCCAATAGCTCTCAAACAGCATTTATTGACCACCTCCGTGGGATTATCAAGGAGCGCAAAGAAAATCCGAATTCAGCATCTTACACTTCCAGCCTCTTTGCAAAGGGAATCAATAAGCTGGCTCAGAAAGTAGGGGAGGAAGCGGTGGAACTGGTGATCGAGGCAAAAGATGACAACAAGGAGCTTTTCCTAGGAGAGGCGGCAGACTTGCTATTTCACTACCTCGTACTACTTGAAGCAAAGAACTATTCCTTAGACGAGGTTGTGGAGGTACTTAAGCAACGGCATATAGCCAAATAGGTAAAGCAATCCTAATTACTGCAATCATACCAGTAGTTCGAAATTGGGTTCATTCATTGGGGTAATCGTCGACAGGCTACGGTACTTTTTATTAAATTTTAAACCTTGTTTTATTCGGTCATTGTTAACAAAGCGGCTATTTGGCGATTCAAAAAAAGCATCCAAATTTGATCAATTTGCAGCGTTCACCAACTTTAGTCGGGCACATATGTTTTTATGTAATTGATCGCTGCTGCAAATTGAGGATCCTTCGTATTTCCCCAATCTATCCGGGGATTATCCGGAGCGGAAACGTATGCATAACCCGCTTTTTTAGTAGGGGTAGCAGGAAAGCTTTTTGGAAATCCATCCCAGTAATTAGTAATTCCAGTGGAGTTTGTTAAAATGTATTTAACTCCCAATAATTCCACATTAAATTTTGAAAAATTTGAATTGCCAGTGGTCCCAATTCGATCTAAACCCACAGGCATTCCAAAAGTGCTTTCACCGATTTGTACCACTTTCAGGTAGGGTTCCATGACGTTCATTATGAATTCTGCAGGCCCTTTGGTCTGTTTGCTTGTCAAGATAATCACCTTATTGAGTGCTATGGTACCCGCTTTACCAAAGGGAACTGTCCGATCATACTTAGTCTGTTTGGAGTTATTTTTTAAAGTATACATCAATTTACCATTGTGTTCAGCGGGTACGATGTAATTACAAAGCCTTTCTACTACCTCTACTTCGCCTCCAGAACTGTATCGGAGATCGAGTATAAGTTCTTGAATACCTTGCCTTTGGAACTCCTCCATTCTTTCCTGGACTTCTCTACTGCGTTTTGGAAGCAAACCATCTGTAGATATAAAATTTTGGTACGCCAAATAACCCACTTTGACACTTATATCTTTCTTTTTACCTGTGGAGTCTACGGTGAAGACATTATTAGACAAGACTGGATTAACTTTATATTCTTCGCTCGTAATACTTTTTGAAAGAAAGGTTTCCTCTGCAACTTGGAAGTTTATATTGAATACTGTACCCACCGGACCTGTCAAATTTGCACTAGCTGTTTTTAGGTCGTAATTTTCAGTGATAAGTTTACCATTGATTGTAAGAATTTCCCAACCCCTCTTTATGCCAGCTTTTTGGGCAGGGGAACCTTCAAGCACATAAGCCACACATAGTTTTTTCCGCTCGTCATGAGCAACGTAAATGCCTGATTCAGTCACCTTTCCTTGAATAATTCTGGCTTCAAATATAGAATTTGGGAGGAGTTCTGAAAATTCATCACTTGGCTTGAACTTAAGTGCATCAAGAACTTCTAAAGCAGTTTCATATTTAGTTACATCAAAGGTCAAAGGAATGGAATTATTCCAAAAATAATATTCTTGCATCGCGTCTAAAATAGCTCTTTTGAGCGTATCGTTACCGAGGTCCTTCTGAAATTTTTTTAAGGCCGCCAAATCATTCGCCGATGCGCCAGCTGGCACCTCTTTTGTACCACAGCTTATTACACCAAGGCAGAGTACTGCCCAAAGCCAAATTAGTTTTCTCATTTTCACAGCCATCAAAAACATATTACCAATAAAATTACATTTTTTTTAATGAACCTATTGTTTCTGTTTGTCTTTTTAGAGAGAATATGCAAACTAAAATTGAGAAGCTTGGCTGATTTTTTAATGATTTAAAGGAGTGATGTTTTTTCGTAAAAATGGAGAGAGCTCGGGATTTCCCGAGCTCTCTATTTAAAAATAGCAACGTTTTCTCTTAAAAAACAGGAAATTCTTGCTGCAATCCTTTGAAAGCATCGATCATTTCCCATGTAGGCTTGTAGTAGGTATCCATCATTCGGTTACCCACTGTTCCTGTACGGATGTACTGAATGGCTGCAGCCAAACGAAGGTCTTTCACATCGCCCCAGGCAAACTGAGGGCTATCCCCTACAGTGAAGTTGGCAGGAAAACCGTCGAAATATTCTGCTTTTCCAGCTGAATTTGCAATGGCAAATGTAATGGGTACCACTTCTACATTATTGGTTTGAAGGATACGGTTGTAGCTAGAAAGCGGGAAGGAACCCACTGGCTTACCAAAGGTATTGTCTCCGATCAGCACTACCTGCATGTAAGGATCTAGTGCATTGATGATCAATTCGGATGCCGAAGCAGAGCTTCGGGAGGTCAAGAAGATCACACGACTCAAGCTGATGGTTCCAATTTTGCTAAAATTCCGAGAGGTATTTTGAGCGGTTTTCATGGCATTCAACTTGTTGGTGTACATCAACTTGTTGTTGTTTGCAGTTTGAATCAGGTAATTACAAATCTGCTCAGCTACTGCTACGGATCCACCCCCGTTGTAGCGAAGGTCGATGATCAGTTCTTGTGCGCCTTGATTCTGGAAAAACTCCATGCTGGTCTGTACTTCAGCACTTCGAGTCGGACTCAATCCCGCAGTCGCTTTGAAGCTTTGGTAGGCCCAGTAGCCTACTTTTTTGGTGTCTACCTGAATAATGCGTTGGTCCAAAACCGAGTTGGATTGGTACTCTGCCTTCACGTTGGTGCGTGTAGTCGTGGTTCCATCCGGTAGTTTGAAAGTAAAGGAATTGGTAATCCCAGGGTCAGAAGTCCCTAACTTGAAGTCGTATCCTCCCGAAGAAGTTTTGTATTCTGCGATAGGCTTGCCATTGATTTGGGTGATTTCCCAACCTCTTTTCCAACCGTCTTTTCCTGCAGGAGATTCAGCAAACACAAAAGAGATATAGAGCTTTTCATCCGCAGTAAACGCAAATCCAAAACCATGTCCTGCATTTTTACCAACAAATGCATTGTTGAACGCTTCCTGTGTAGTGATGTAGGAAAATCGGTCGATAGGTTTATTGATTATACCATCCAAAAGAGCCTCATTGGAGGCGTATTTGGTTAGATCTACGGTAGTTGGGATTTGCCCATTCCAGAAGTACCATTCTCGCATCACATCCACGATGGCTTTTTTCACCTCGTCTACTACCGGCTTTGTGGGGTCTACGGGAGTTACTGGCGGCTCTTCTTTTGGTTCGCAAGACCACAAGCCTATCCACAACCAAGCGCATATCCAAATTAATTTTTTCATAGGAGTAGTGTAATTTTTATTCTAAACGTAAAATTTTAATTCTTGTTTTATAGCAAGATGTCGTACACCTTCACTGTTTTCCAAAAAGAGGAATACTTGGCGATAAACTCCAGATGTAGTGGGTCCTTTTGATACGCTGCTTGGCCTTCCAATGAATCAAAAAAGAGGCTGCAGGACACATGGAAGCTATGATCTACTACTTCTCTTTTCTCTGTTGGAGCAGGAACACCTTGGTAGAATTGAACTACATCTTTGCAGCGACCTAGCATGGGAACTGCGTCTTTTAGGAATTCTTCAACATCAGATTCTTTGTGCAACCAGAAATAAACTTGGTGAATGATTTTTTGCGTAGGCATGGAATTGGAATGGCTAATAGGGATGGAAACAAGGCTTACCGCACTTGCAGCTCCTAGTGTTTGAATAAATTTTCGTCTTGAATTCATCGGAATTGACTGCCTGCTACTTCAATGTGATCCCAAAGAAGTAGACAGCAGGGGATAAATATAAAAAAATTAATTGCTTTGTCTACCTTGGAAAAGGAAGATGGAACCCGTTTTCATTTATTTTCCCTACTCAGCTCCTAAAAAATGTTTTCATAAAAAAAGTCTTTCTCTATCAAGAGAAGGACTTTGTCATCTAGCTTAAGTGAGAATTAATCCTCCTTTTTTGCCATTCTGGTTCTTTCATTTTCGTCCAGGTAGATCTTACGCATACGGATGGACTTTGGGGTGATTTCCAAGTACTCGTCCTTCTGGATGTATTCCATGGATTCTTCCAAAGAGAAACGCTTTGCTGGAGTGATTCTGACGTTGTCATCCGAGCCAGAAGCACGCATGTTGGTGAGTTTCTTTCCTTTCTGGATGTTGACTACGATGTCGTTGTCCCGAGAGTGTTCTCCAACTACTTGTCCAGTATACAATTCATCACCTGGATCAACGAAAAACACCCCGCGATCCTGAAGTTTGTCAATGGCATAAGCGGTACATGGACCACCTTCCATGGAGATAAGCGAACCGTTAATTCTACCAGGGATTGGACCTTTGAATGGTTCGTAGGCTGTAAATCTATGGTTCATGATTGCCTCACCCTGGGTAGCAGTAAGTACGTTATTTCGAAGGCCAATTAGACCTCTAGAAGGGATTTTAAACTCTAAGTGTTGCAGATCTCCCTTTGGTTCCATGATTAGCAATTCTCCTTTTCGCTGGGTAGCCAATTCAATTACCTTACCGGCTGTTTCCTGAGGAACGTCCACCACGAGGGTTTCGATCGGTTCGCACTTGACGCCGTCAATTTCCTTGAAGATAACTTGAGGCTGACCTACTTGAAGTTCGTACCCTTCTCTACGCATGGTTTCGATCAAAATAGACAAGTGAAGGATTCCTCGACCATAGACCAAGAATCGATCTTCTGAATCAGTAGATTGCACACGAAGAGCTAAGTTTTTCTCGATTTCCTTCATCAAACGATCTCTTAGGTGGCGAGAGGTAACGAATTTACCTTCCTTGCCAAAAAATGGAGAGTTGTTGATGGTGAATAGCATGTTCATCGTCGGCTCGTCGATAGAAATACGTTCCAATGCCTCTGGATTTTCTACGTCTGCAATAGTATCTCCGATTTCAAAATCTTCGATTCCAGTTACTGCGCAGATGTCACCTGCGGAAACGCTCTGAACTTTGAATTTACCAAGACCTTCAAACGTATGCAGTTCTTTGACACGTATCTTTTTAATAGAGCCGTCTGCCGTACAAAGTGCAATCTGCTGGTTTTCAGAAATGGTTCCTCTAGCAATACGGCCGATGGCAATACGTCCCACAAAGTTGGAATAGTCCAAGGAAGTGATTTGCATTTGCAGCGTGCCTTCTTCAATTTTTGGTGCCGGGATGTGGTCCAAGATGGCGTCCAAAAGTGGTACGATTGAGTCGGTAGGGTTTTTCCAGTCAGGACCCATCCAATTCTGTTTCGCTGATCCGTAGAGTGTTTGGAATTCCAATTGCTCTTCGGTAGCATCCAAGTTGAACATGAGTTCAAATACAGCCTCATTCACCTCGTCCGGTCGACAGTTTTCTTTGTCCACTTTGTTGACCACTACAATAGGAGTAAGGCCAAGTGCCAAAGCTTTACCCAAGACAAAGCGTGTTTGTGGCATAGGACCTTCAAAGGCATCCACTAGAAGGATCACTCCGTCGGCCATTTTAAGTACGCGCTCTACTTCACCACCAAAATCCGCGTGACCAGGCGTGTCAATGATGTTGATTTTATGTTCTTTATAGCGTACCGATACGTTCTTTGAAAGAATGGTAATGCCGCGCTCTCGCTCTAGATCGTTGTTGTCGAGGATCAGGTCTTCAAACTGTTGGTTTTCTCTGAAGATTTTTGAAAGGTGGATGATCTTATCCACAAGGGTAGTTTTACCGTGGTCAACGTGTGCGATGATCGCGATATTCCGAATTTTCTGCATGATTTGCCTTATTGAAGGCGCAAAATTACGAATAATATTTGGGAATAAGGTTACTGATATGTGAAGATTAAAGGAGATTCATCATACAGTTAAACTTTTAATCTCTTATCACTTAAAACCACGCGAAAGTGTATAATTAGTTGATTTTTAATTTAATGTAAATTATCTTAAAGCTAAATCAAATCATTTTACTTTCTACTATTCCTTGGTAAAGCATTGCCTCAATTAAGCGGGAACTACTTCTTCCCAACACGGATGGAGGTCTGCTTTGGGAAAGTTTACTTAAGGGAAATGATTTTGCTTTTCCATCCATATAAAAAGCACATACAATTCTAATTCAATAAAATAGAAATCAATACATTAACAGATGTAGTCCTAAGAAGCTTTAACCCTTCATTACTCAACAATTCAAACCTAAAATCAATAATCCATGG
>CAMCBC010000033.1 GCA_945872775.1 Spirosoma fluviale
GTTTTGGGAATCATGCTTTTGGTAGGGGTGCGGCTAAAAGAGACCGTATGGGCTTTGTCTTTGATGATCCTCTTTTTTACTTTTCTCACCTTTTACTCCGCTTATTTCAATAAGGTGACCGATTGCGGATGCTTTGGTGATGCGATCAAATTGACCCCTTGGGAATCTTTCTACAAAGACATCATCTTGTTGGTGTTGATTTCTTTCCTGTTCTTCTTTAGGAAGGACCTCCCCAAGAATGCCCCTCGCTGGGCAAATTACACGGCTGGGCTAAGTTTAGTTCTCTCTTTAGGCTTGGCGGTTTTTGCCATTCAAAACCTTCCATTTATCGATTTCAGAGCCTACAAGATTGGCGTGAATATTCCTGTAAACATGCAGCCTTCCGCACCGATGGTGTATACCTATGTGATGAAAAAGGGAGGGGAGCTCGTGTATCTTGATCAGTACCCTACAGACGAAAGCTATGAGTTTGTGGAAATGACGCTTAACAATCCGGAGGCCTTGCCTAAAATATCTGATTTTGCTGCTTGGAATACGGAAGGAGACCAATCGGAACTTTTATTCCAAGGAAACAAGGTGATTTTGCTCAGCAGCAATTTGACAAAAATGAGTTCCTCCAATTTGGACGAACTTACCCAGTTATTTTCTTCCCTACAAAAGGCACCTGTTGAACTTATTTTTATGGCTGCAGCAACGCAGGAAGAGATTGATGCATTGATCCAAAAAATGGGTTGGCCAGTGCAGGGGCTTCAAGCCGATGCCACTGTGGTCAAGACAATCATGCGGGCCAATCCAGGGTTGATGCTGTTGAAAGATGGGGTAGTGGTAGGTAAATACCACTACAACAATACCCCCGAGGCTTTAGAAGTGCTTGAACTATTTTAATGAGTGCCCAGCTCAAAGTTGTATTGGTAGGCCTTCCCGGTTCGGGGAAAACTACTTTTGGAAGGCAGCTAGCCAATGAATTAGCATTTCCTTTTTTGGATTTAGACCAATTGATTGAAGAGCGGTATCAATTAAAGATCTCAGAGATTTTTTCGATTCATGGAGAGGGTAAATTCCGAGAATGGGAAACCATGGTTCTTCAAGACACCTTAAATCAAGATTCTGCTTTTATTTTAGCATCTGGGGGTGGAGCACCTTGCTTTAATGACAACATGGATTTGATCAATTCCCAAGCGATTTCGGTGTACTTGGATGTTCCCCTGCATTCAATTTCTCGTCGCCTACAATCTTCAAGAGCACAGCAACGCCCCATGTTTCAAGGCCTAGATCAAGGCGAGATTACGCTCAAGCTCAAGTCCTTATTGGTTTCACGTGAATATTATTACAATCAGGCAAAAATAAAGCTCAGCGGAGAAGACTTTTCCGCTGAGCTTTTATTGGTTGAATTGATATCGAGGCTTAAAAGTTAAACCCGACCGTAATTACCGCAGAGGTAATTGAGTTTTTCACTTCAGTCAATGGCCCATAGTTTAGCCCGTTGTTGTCCAATACTTTATAGCTTCGGTAGAGGCTGTTGAACTTCTGATTTACCAGAGAAAAATCAACGTTAAAGGATTCAAATTTCATGCCCAATCCCCCGGAAAGTAACTGTGTGCTTTGATCTAGTGAAGAATTAAGGTAGGGATCTCCTGCGTAACCGTATCCACCACGAATTCTCCATCTTTCAATTTTGGCTTCCCCACCAAGTCTAAAGTTGACCGTGCTGGTGTACAAATCTTGGATGACTTGGTTGTCGGGGCCTTCGTTGAAATCTCTAGAATTGATTCTGGCAACACTGTAATCTACCCAGTCCACATCTGCAGAGATAAATCCATGTTTGCCCAAGAAGAAAGTGGCGCCTCCTCCAACTTTAAATGGAGTTCTGAGTCCGTAATTGCTTAGAAAAACATCTGAAACTGCAGTTTCCACACCTAAGGTTTTGTTTTCTTGTGCGAAAAAATAGTCATCATAGGTGGCAGTCATGCTTGCTTCATACTCTTCGTTTAAAGAAAACCAAGTAGGAGTTTGAAGCACAAAACCGAGATTTACGTAATCGATCGGTTTGTAGATCAAACCCAGATTGAGGTTCACTCCTGTACCATTGATAAACAAGTTTTCTAGCAAGGAGGAATTGATCAGCGGCTCATTTCCAAACTCCTCATTGTATTTTTTGACGGAGGAGAATTCAATGGAGCGTATTCCTAGACTAGCTCCGACGAAAAGTTTGTGGTTAAAGTTGGCGCCGTAGCCAAAATTAATTTGGCTTGCACTTCCTTCTTGATTGACATTTTCGTCTTGAAACGGAAGACCCAAAACGAAGGAATCGTATGATCTTGGATTTGTAATTGGCTTACCAGCTGCATCTACTACAATGGGATTGATCTGATAGGTTTGATAAGCCAAACCGGTAAGTCCACGGTTTTCAATTTGGCTTTCTGGCACCCCTGAAGCGTCTCCCAAATAATAATCAATGATGGAGCTACTTCCCAATTTGTCCGAATAGTATCCGAATTCATTCGAGAAATTAGCGATTCGTTGCACACTAAAGCCCCAAGCGCCCCCTTTGAATGCCCCTTTTTCGAGTAGGCCTTTGTTGGTTGCACCTACAAAACTCAAGTTAGGAAGTGAGAAATCAGAAGTAGAATGTGACTTGTTTTGGTCTAAATAGGTGGCATCTGTAGACCAGAGGTCATAACCTAAACTGAGGCTCACTTCGGAGTTTCGAAAAAAGCCAAGTCCCGCTGGATTGCCAGAAAGGTTGGATACATCTCCGCCAAGAGACCATTGGGTACCGCCCACACTCATAATTCTGGCAGAACCTGCAGGGCTGGATTTACTAAATCGATACGCATCTTCGAAGTAGCCGCTTTGAGCTACTGCAGTGCCTGAAGTCAAAAGAACTAGGCAAAGAAAGGAAGCTAGTAACCTCATGTGTTAAAGGGTAAGTTGAAGTTGTAACGAAGTTTTTAGGATTTTCGGATAGTTTCCGCAAAAAAAAAGGGGAATTAATTCCCCCTTCCTCTGGATCCTCCTGAGCTTGAGCTGCCTGAGGATCCACTCGAACTTCTACTTGGAGCACTAAAGCTTTCGCCAGAACTCGATCTGCTCGGAGCACTAAAGCCAGATGAGTTGTAGTTTGATCTGCTCGGTGCGCTTCCAGAATTGTAGCCATTTGACTCGCTTCGACCATAAGAGGTCGAACGTGTAGCGCCATTGTTTGACCCACTGGACCTGTTATAGGATGGACTACTGTTTGTCGAACGAGTAGCTCCAGTATTGTAAGAATCTGAATACGGATTGCTGTTGTATCCTCTTCCGGTGCTGCTTGGTGTTGAAGATGGTCGAGCAGACTGTGCCGAACTTCTAGAAGGCGCAACATCTCCTCTGCTTGAAGCTGCTGAGTTGACGTTTCTAGTACTGCTCTCCACACGACTTCTCCCAGAGGAATAGTAATCGTTTTGTGAGGTACTGAAATCACGAGTGGCAGAACGATTCGATTCAGTCGAAACCAATCTTCTTGGGGATGCTCCATTGGCATTCGCTGCATTTTCTCTGGCCTGAGCTCTGGCAGTGTTTGGAGTTCCTACTGATTCGATTACACCACCGCCACCATTGCTTAGGGATGCCCCACGGCTTGGTCTTGCTCCATATACGATATTTCTATTTCCGAATTCGTTTCCTGGCATAATGATAATCGGCCCTGAAGTATAGATAGGTCTATTCCAACCCCAAGGAGAACCCATAGCATTGATTCCCCAGAAAGGATCGTAGAAGCCTCCGAAGCCTAAATAAGAATTGAAAGGGTTGTAGAAAGGTCTTCCCCAACCCATGCCCATTCCAAAGCCTAGATTGAAGCCCGATCTCCATCCCCAACCAGGGTTGAAAAAGGGATCATACATACCCATTCCGAAAGGACTCATGCCCATCATTCCCATTCCAAAGGGACTGTATCCAAAATTGAAGGCAGAGTTGCCCCAACCAGAATTTCCCCAACCGGAATTAAAGTTTGATATCCTAAAGGTATTGTAGACATCAATATTGGGAGTGGAAGAGTTGTTAGCCGACTGATTTTCTTCGAAGTAGACCACGTCTTCTCCAGATGAGGTATTCAGCTGTCCATATCTAGAAAGGTATTCTGGATTGACATTTTTGGAGCTGAAATTCTCCTGTGGAACTACGGTTGAACTGGCAAGATTTTGAAATGTTGCCGGCTGGTTATTTGCTACCGCGTTTTCAGTTGCCTTCTTCACGTCAGCAGACATGAAGTACAAGTTGTCATCGAAGGAATTCACTGCCATTTTGTTTGAGGTGCAGGAAACCAACACAGAAGTGCACAATAGTGCAGATGCGGAAAAAAAGGCGATTTTCTTCATGGGTGAAGTAGTTTATGCTCGGTTATACGGAATGACCAAGTAGAGGTTGTACTTTTTGGGTTATATTTGTACTTCCTACTGATCAAAATAAACACATTTCTCCTTATACAACAAGTAAATGAGTAAAGGACTTCCAAAACGCAGTGAAGATTATTCACTCTGGTACAATGAACTGGTAAAAAGAGCCGATTTGGCTGAGAATTCTCCAGTAAGAGGATGCATGGTGATTAAGCCGTATGGCTATTCCATCTGGGAAAAAATGCAGGCTGAATTGGACCGTATGTTCAAGGAAACAGGCCATTCCAATGCTTATTTTCCCCTATTTATTCCCAAATCATTTTTAAGTAAAGAGGCAAGCCATGTGGAAGGCTTTGCTAAGGAATGTGCTGTGGTCACACATTACCGATTGAAAAATGCGGAAGATGGCTCAGGAGTAATTGTGGATCCGGAAGCAAAATTGGAGGAAGAACTCATTGTACGACCTACTTCAGAAACTGTCATTTGGAGCACCTACAAAAATTGGATTCAATCTTACCGTGACTTGCCCCTCTTGGTCAACCAATGGGCCAATGTGGTGCGTTGGGAGATGCGAACCCGTTTGTTTTTGAGAACTACAGAGTTTTTATGGCAAGAAGGGCACACGGCCCATGCTACTTCGGAAGAAGCCATGGCAGAGACCGTGCAGATGATGAATGTCTATGCACAATTTGCAGAAGAGTTTATGGCCTTGCCTGTGGTGCGGGGGAGAAAGTCCGCGAATGAACGCTTTGCAGGTGCAGATGATACCTTGTGCATCGAAGCCTTGATGCAGGATGGAAAAGCGCTTCAGGCGGGTACATCTCACTTTTTAGGGCAAAATTTTGCCAAGGCCTTTGAGGTGAAATTTGCAACGAAAGAGGGGGGCTTGGAATATGTATGGGGTACCTCTTGGGGGGTAAGTACGCGCTTGATGGGGGCCTTAATTATGGCACATTCGGATGACAATGGCTTGGTTTTGCCTCCGAAACTTGCTCCTTTTCAAGTGGTCATCGTACCGATTTACCGAGGAGAGGATGAGTTGGCACTGATTTCTGTGAAAGCGAAGGAAATCATGGCTGATCTGCGAAAAGCAGGAATAAGCGTAAAATACGACGATCGAGATACACAGAAGCCGGGATGGAAATTTGCCGAGTACGAATTGAAAGGAGTACCTGTGCGCATTGCTCTAGGTCCTCGAGATTTAGAGAATAAGACCCTAGAGATAGCAAGGAGAGATACCTTGACTAAGGAATCTTTCCAGTGGGAGGATATGCCCATTGCAGAAAAAATCGGAGGGTTATTGGAAGAAATTCAAAACGGGATTTACCAAAAGGCATTTGACTTTAGGAAAGAAAATACCACTGAAGTGAATAGCTGGGAGGAGTTTAAGCAGGTTTTGGAGGACAAAGCTGGATTTTTGTCGGCACATTGGGATGGGACTCCCGAGACAGAAGATAAAATCAAAGAGCTGACTAAGGCCACCATCCGATGCATTCCGCTGGATCAGGTCCTTGAACAAGGGGTTTGCGTGTTTAGCGGAAAACCTTCTTCTGGCAGGGTGCTTTTTGCGAAAGCTTATTGATTTCTAAAGCCAATCAAAAACCCGAAAATCCTCGGGTTTTTTTCTTTTTCGCTGAGAATTCGTAAGAATCATGTAGATTAGAGGCTATTCATCTTCATTTTTATGGAAATCTTAGTTTTAAGTACGCTGCTGCTCATTGGCTTAATTCTACTATTGGTTGAAATTATTTTCATTCCCGGAACAACTGTTGTGGGTGTTTTTGGATTTTTGGTAAGTGGAGCAGGGCTTGTTTTTGCATTTCTGAATTTTGAGTATTCCCTGGCCTTATGGATCACTGGCGCCGCATTAGTAATCAATTTTGGAGCCGTTTGGTATGGGTTTAGCTCAAGCGTTTGGAAAAAATTTTCGCTGAAATCAACCCAGTCCGGCGGTGCCTTTGATGGCAGAACCGATGGTCTAGAAGTAGGAATGAAAGGAATGGCTGTTTCCGACATCAAACCCTATGGAAAAGCGTCCTTTAATGAACTTTGGGTAGAAGTAAAGTCCGAGTCTGGGTTTATTGAGGTGAATAGCCCAGTTACAATCATTAAAATTGAAAACAATAAAATCAGTGTAAACTAAACTACTATGTTTGAAGACAGTTCATTTTTCGTTTTGATTGCTGCCTTTGCTGGCATCGCCCTCCTGTTTATTTTCTTGTATTTTGTACCGGTAAACCTTTGGATTACGGCTCAGTTCTCGAATGTACGCGTTGGTATAGGGGAGCTGATCGGGATGCGTATCCGGAAAGTTCCACCAAGCTTGATTGTCAATTCTTTGATTACAGCGACCAAGGCTGGATTGCAACTCACTACCAATGACTTGGAAACCCACTTTTTGGCTGGAGGAAATGTTCCCACGGTCATACGAGCATTAATTTCTGCGGATAAGGCAAATATTATCTTAAGTTTTAAGCAGGCCACAGCAATTGACTTGGCTGGTAGAGACGTATTTGAGGCGGTTCAAATATCAGTGAACCCAAAGGTGATCAACACTCCAAATGTAGCCGCGGTAGCAGCAGATGGGATTCAGTTAGTGGCCAAGGCAAGAGTTACTGTTCGTGCAAACATTGCACAGCTCGTGGGCGGTGCAGGTGAGGAAACTATTTTAGCTCGAGTAGGCGAAGGGATTGTTACTTCTATCGGTTCTTCATTAAACCACAAGTCTGTATTGGAGAATCCTGACAAAATATCTAAGCTGGTCTTATCCAGAGGTCTAGATGCAGGTACAGCCTTTGAAATTCTATCCATTGATATTGCAGATATTGATGTAGGGGCTAACATTGGGGCTAAACTTCAAATAGATCAAGCCTCTGCTGACTTGAAGGTGGCTGAGGCCAGAGCCGAGGAACGTAGAGCCATGGCAGTAGCCTTGGAGCAGGAAATGAAAGCGCGAAATGTAGAAATGCGGGCCAAGGTAATTGAGGCTGAGGCAGAAATTCCTAGAGCAATCGCAGATGCATTCCGCTCAGGCCAGCTTGGGGTGATGGATTACTACAAAATGGAAAACGTGAAGTCTGATACAGCCATGCGTGATTCCATTGCCAATTCCGGGAATGACCCCAAAGATTCAGGATCTTCGAAGTCCTAATCATCAAAAATAAAAGGGAGTTTTAAGCTCCCTTTTTTCTTTTCCCTTGGGGAGCTTTTTCGGGAATTGGTTCTGGTGTGACTACCGCTTGTTCGATGCCTTTTACAAGTACTTTTTGTTCGTTCCAATCGATTTCTACCTGCTTGTATTGCAAGGGTAAAAACACATCTCCATTGGCTCGGATGACTCCTGAAAGGCCCTCCTTCGAAACAATAAAAAAGTCTTTGTTTTCTACTTGAATCTGGTCAAATGAAATTGGTAAAATGGGGTTCCCTAGGGAATTTAAAAGTCCTGCTTTTCCATTACTTTCAACCAAATAATAGCCTTCTTTCAGCCGCAAGATTTTGTCTAATGCCTCTGGGTATGCCAAGTTTCCATTTGGGGAAATGAGGTACTGCTTGCCTGCGAGTTCAGCAATGGCTATTCCACCTGAAAAACCCTTTATTTTATCCCATTTCGCCTCAGCGAGTATTTTTCCTTCTGGGTTGATGGTACCCCAGGTACTATTATTTCGATACGAACTTACTTTATCTGAAAAAGTACCCACCTCCAAGAAACTAGGTGGGATGATCCATTTTCCAGCTGCATCCAAGTAGCCATACTTTCCATTTTTAAGTGCTGGAAAAAGTCCCTCTGTTCCTACCCCAATCCATTCGGCATCGGAGTTGGGGGCCACTAGCCAGCCTTTTTTTCCAAGCAATCCAAGTTTATTTTCCCGGAATCGAATATTGAAGGCATCAGGTCCTATGGATGTAACCGATTCCATTCCTACGGCATCGAGTAAGATTCCTTCTTCTTCGAGTACGCGCCTCAATTTACCATGGATGTATTCCAATAAGAGGTCGTCCTCCTTGGTGATTTTGTGGTAGGAATTGTAGCGTACTTGAGCGCTTTCTTCAAATCCACGAATCAAGAGGTATTGATTTTCATCAAAGCCAAAATAATTGTCTCCGCGAGTGTATTCCAACTGGTCGAGCACGGGGTCTAAGACATAATTTCCGGCTTGGTTGATTAATCCATACCCTGAGGCTTCTTTAGCCAACAGAAAATTGCTTTGATTTTCTTGAAGCAATTCATAGGATTTCTCAGGGGTGGAGGAGAGGGGTAAAAAATACTGACCTTGATTTTTTAGAATCACTTGACCATTACGAGTGAGCTTGGCCTCTTCAGCTGTTCCCAACCATTTGGTTTTGCCTGTAGATTTTTCAAAAACCCAATAGTCTTTCCCTTTTCTAGCCAGTAGACGGTTGGTGTAGGTACTGATTTCTTCGTACTCGAGGGGAAGGGCCAATTGCCCATATTCATGAAAGGCTCCGATTCCTTTGGGTCCTTTTACTAGGATCCAAGGCTTTAGGTATTGAAATATTTCCTCGCCTTGAAGGTCTACGACAGGCCTTAAATCAGGAGATAGGAGAAATAGTCCACTCGTATTTTTTCCAACACTTACCGATTCTCCTAGTAAACTGATGTCCTGGTAACTCGCACGGGTCTGTAGGCTTCCACTAAAGTCATAGACTTCCCAAGTTTGTCCTTGACTAGGGCTTGCCAAGAATAGAAAACTTGCTAAAACTGGGTAAAACAGATTTCTCATGGCATTTTGAAAAACGAGGTAATAGCACTGCGAATATCCAAGTTACTGGATCATTCGCAAAAATTAATCTTTCTCAGTTTTTGACTTTTCTAAGTCAAACAGATCTGTGATCAGCTCAATCATTTCGCTTGCCTGATCTCGTTGGCAGGCAGCTCTCAATTGAACAACGGGCACCTTCAGTATTTTTTGCATCATACTTTTGGTGATTTTATCAATCAATACAAATTCTTTTTCGTCTGCGTTTTTCAAATACCTGCCCAACTCTTCCTGCCGAATTTGCTCCAAGGCCTGCTTGAGTTTTTGAATGGTAGGAGAGACCACCATTTCTTTTTGCCATGTGCCAAACTCCTCAATACTTTCCTTGAGAATGGCTTCCACGGATGGGATGGCCTCCAGTCTATTTTGTAACGCTGCGCTAGCTTTGCTTCGGATATTGTCGACGTTGTAAAGCACCACTCCGGGAAGTTCCTCCACAATGGTCTCCATACTTCGAGGCACAGATAGATCAATCAGCACCTTGTAGCTCGGAATGTTGACCGACTCCATCATTGCTTTGGTAATGAAGGGTTCGGGCATTCGTATCGAACAAACCACTACATCTGCTTCTTCTATTGCTGAAAGGCAGGCCTCAAAAGGAATGACTTCAAACCCAAGAGGGCCTCCTATTTCTTCGGCTTTAGAAAGGGTTCTATTTGCAATTTTGATTTGGGCTGTAGGCAGATGCACCATGTTTCTGGCAACATCCTCTCCAATCTCTCCAACCCCAATAAGCAAAATTCGAGGCTGAAAAATATTTTGAGTGAGGCTTTCAATCAACTCAATGGTAGCATAGGAAAGGGAGGCAGCACCGTCTCTGAATGCAGTTTCTTGCACCACACGCTTGTTGGTGAAGAAAATCGTGTGCATCAAGCGATGCAAAAAGGGCCCAGCAAGGTCCAAGTCCGCAGCTGTTTGGTAAGCTCTTTTTACCTGATTTGAGATTTGAATATCTCCTACCACCTGGGCTTCTAAACCCATGGATACTCGAAACAAGTGGGTGACCGCTTCTTGTTCGTTATTTAAAACTTGAAAGTAGTCCAGGTAACCAATGGCATCGGGTAACCCTCTTTCGATTCCAATCAGCTTGATTAGTTCAACACTGAGGTCCGATTCGTGGCTGTAATAGACTTCAGTTCGGTTGCAAGTAGAAAGAATCAATGCGTCTGTAACGCTAAAAAATTCTTTGAGTTTGAGCAGCAGGCGTTCAATAGCCAAATCATCCAAGGAAATTAACTCCCGAATGTGTACGGGAGCACTGCGATGGGATAAACTGACAACTCTAAATTTGATCTGCATTTGGGCGAACTAAGGCTGCAAATTTAACAGTTGAAGCAGCCTCAAAAGTTTCTTTCGAGCAAGACTTATCTAATTTAAAATCAATCTAAATAATATTTGGATTGTGTAGCTTGACTTCCATTTGGTTAGGAGGATAAGAACTGTTAACTTCAGTTCAATTACTTTTTCAACTTCTTTCCATGTGGCAGCAGCTTATTTTTTGGTTCAAGACTCATCTTGGATTTTCTGCAAAAGAATCCCGAGGATTTTTGCTGTTGATTCCCTTTTTACTCGCCTTGGTAGCAGCCTCTCAGGTGCTTGCTTGGGCCAAAAATCAAAGGGCCTCAGAAATATACCGTCAGTACCTGCATGAAGTGGATAGTCTGGAGCAGGCAGGGTTTCAACTTTCGGTTTCACCATTGCCCACCTTCAATAATCAAGACACAATTACCCGATCCCATTCGACTAAGGTTTCTGAGCGCATTCAGCGACTTCCCTTCTCGGAGGCAGATTCGGTGCTTTTGCAGATTGTGCCAGGCATTGGGGCATTGACTGCAGGCAGGATCATCAAGCACCGCGAGAACTTGGGTGGGTTTATTCAAATCGCCCAGCTGAACGAAGTATATGGGCTCAAGCCTGAAGTCATCCCCCTGATTTGGGAATATTTTGATTTTGATGCTGCACCCATTCGCAAGCTACCCATCAACCGTGCTACGGTGGAGGAATTGGCCTCTCATCCGTACATCAGTTACCAGGAAGCCAAGGTGATTGTGGCTTACCGTTTGCAGCATGGTGGATATGAAGCAGCTAATGAGCTCTTGGAAATCAAGATTTTTAAGTCGGATTGGGTCGAAAAAATTACGCCTTATTTGAGTTTTGAACCCCTAGAAGAAAAGGCAGGGAAGGATTAGCTAGAAGTTTACTTGAAAAAAGGTTATTTTGTGCTTTAGCCCATTTGCCGATTTGTGATTACGCTCCCTGAATTGAATCTGCCTGCAATAGTCCCTCAACTCACAAGGGATGGAGATCAGGTTTTTGTTTTTGATGTCCTTCGGAAAAAAAACATTCTGTTGACCCCAGAGGAATGGGTTCGGCAACATTGGATTCATTTTTTGATTACAAGCCAGACCTTTCCCAAAGGCTTGATAAGTGCGGAGCGAGGATTGGTTTACAATGGCCTGCAAAAGCGGACTGATTTATTGGTTTTTGACAGGCAGGGGTTGCCTTATTTTTTAATTGAGTGCAAAGCGCCTGAGGTAGAAATTAATCAAAAAGTGCTCTCTCAAGCGATTACCTACAACCAAACCTTAAAGTGTCCGTTTATTGGTTTAAGTAACGGCAAAAAGCATGTTTTTATGGGGTACGTTGAGGCGGAAGGAATTTACCTTCAGCAAGCTACCTTGCCGCCTATTCCTTAATCGGAATTTGTAAGCGATTTTTTTTTAGATTTTTCATTTTTAAAAACAGTAATCCTATGCAAGTCAGCAGTCCTAATACTCCTTGCGAACTTTGTGGATCTCGGAAGTATTCTCTTTTTTCTTCCCTCCCAGAGACTCAGTTGTGTTCCATTTCAGATGCGAAAAATTTAATTTCTCATCGGAAAGGGCAGATTTTGTATTACGAAGGCACGAAGCCGCTCGGTATTTTTTGTGTCAACGACGGGGTGATAAAAGTTTACAAAACTGCTTCAAATGGGAAGGAGCAGATTTTATATTTGGCCAAGCGAGGAGATTTTTTGGGCTATAATGCGCTTTTGGGAGAAGAGAATTACAACAACTCAGCTACCATAATCAAGGATGCCAAAATTTGCTTCATCCCTAAAGAAGCATTTTTGAGTTCCTTGATGAAGAACACCGAATTTTTTAAACGGATTACCAAGCAACTCAGCCATGAACTTGGAATCATGGAAGAAAAGTTGACGGACGCATCTCAAAAAAGCATCCGCGAGCGGCTTGCATTTTTGCTATTGCAGTTGGCAAACAGCTATGGAGTGGATGGGGGGCAAGCTCAAGAAATAAATTTGGTACTCACTCGAGAAGAACTAGCGGGAATGGTTGGAACCGCCACTGAATCAGTAATTAGGCTACTTTCCGAATTTAAGCGGGATGGGTTAATTGAATTGAATGGCAAGAAGATTAGTATTAAAGACAAAAAAGGATTGGTCCGGCTATCAGATTTTTACGCTTAGGCAGAACTTCATCGGGTTAACTTGAGTGATTTGATTAAATTTGTTACCATGACTCGATTTAGACTTTCCTTTTTGTTGTGCTTCCTAGTTCTGGGATTGCAATACGCTGCTGGTCAGTCTTTGCCCTACCAAACCCTCTTGAAGGGCTTGTATGATTCCAATTTTCCAGTAGTAAAGCCTGAGCAAATCACCGATTTGAAAAACTATCAGGTGCTCGATGCCCGAGAAAAACAAGAATTTCAAGTCAGTCATTTGCAAACAGCCAAATGGGTTGGGCACGAAACCTTCTCGTTTAAATCGGTCGCTGAACTGGATAAAAACAAACCTGTTCTTATTTATTGCACGGTTGGCGCACGCTCTGAGGAAATCGGAAAAACCCTTCAAAAGGCAGGATTTAAAAAAGTATACAACCTCTACGGTGGGATCCTTCACTGGGTCAATGAAGGCCGCCCTGTTTTCGCAAACGGAAAGCCTACCCTCCAAGTACATACTTATTCCAAACCCTGGAGTATTTGGCTCACCAAAGGCGAAAAAGTATACTGAAGTCGCCTAGTTTCGCTCCCCTCACTTTCAAATTCAACAGTTGACGTTCCATGAATTCTAATTCTCGATACTCCTTCTTATTCCTTCTTTTGATCCTGTTTTCTTGCCAAAGCCCAGTGGTAGGGATGGCTGGAAGCACACCACCCAGCCACCAGCTGTGGAATGAGCTGCTCAAATCCAATGTGAAGCCCGATGGGCAAGTGGATTACAAAGGCTTTATCCGCGAGAAACCGAAATTAGAAAAGTACCTCAAACTACTTTCTGAAAATGCGCCTGATCGCAAAACCTGGTCAAAAAGCGAGCAGCTAGCCTATTGGATCAATGTATACAATGCCTTTACAGTAAAGCTTATTGTAGATTTTTATCCTACCAAAAGCATACGGGATTTAGGCCCAAGGATTAAAATTCCCCTCATCAAGGACGTCTGGCACTACAAGTTTTTTAAAATTGCGGGGGTAGAAATGAGTTTGGATGAGGTGGAACACAGCATCTTGCGAAAGGAATTTGAGGAGCCACGGATTCATTTTGCCATCAACTGTGCTTCGGTATCCTGTCCGCCCTTATTGAATGAAGCGTTTGCGGCCGCCAACCTTGAGAATCAGTTGACGCGGGTGACCACTACCTTTATCAATGATCCCACTAGAAATAAAATTTCCAGTCAATCGGCCCAGCTTTCCTCCATTTTCTCCTGGTTTAAAGGCGATTTCACCAAAAAAGGGACCCTTATTGAATTTTTGAACCGCTATTCCAAGGTGAAAATTTCAGCCAATGCCCGCATCTCTTTTCTAGATTACAATTGGAATTTAAACGAGTAAGCTTAATTTTTGGGTAAGTTTAGGTTCAAATTTAGCGCATGGGTTCTCGTCACTTTGTGATTATTGGAAATGGTATTTCGGGCATCACGTTCGCAAGACACCTGCGAAAAGGGGATGACCAAGCACGGATCACTGTCATTTCTGGAGAATCTCCCTACTTTTTCTCGCGTACCGCACTCATGTATGTGTACATGGGGCAGATGAAATGGGAGCATACGCAGCCCTACGAACCCCATTTTTGGAAGAAAAATCGCATCGATCTCCTCCAAGACTGGGTGAAGACCCTAGACTTTGAAACTAAAATCTTGGGGTTTGCCTCTGGAGAAACCTTAACCTACGATGTGTTGGTCTTAGCGACGGGCTCCAAACCGGCTTTTTTTGGTTGGCCAGGTCAGGACCTGAAAGGAGTTCAAGGACTGTATACCAAGCAAGACTTGGAAACCATGGAAGCCGCCACCAGCAAACCCATCCAGCGCGCAGTGATTGTAGGTGGGGGGTTGATTGGAATTGAGATGGCTGAGATGCTGACCTACAAGAAAATCCCGGTTACCTTCTTGGTTCGAGAGAACCGATTCTGGGAGCAAGTACTTCCCGAACAAGAAGCAGAACTCGTTCAAAAACATATTTCAGCATATTCCATTGATTTGCGTCTTCAAACAGAACTGAAGGAAATCTTAGCCGACGAACAGGGAAATGTTCGTGCAGTGATTACGACGGCTGGGGAGGAAATCCCTTGTGAATTTCTAGGGATAGCTACTGGAGTGACTCCAAATGTAGATTTTCTAAAAAGCACAACTTTAGCGGTAGGCAAAGGAGTAAAGGTCAATTCTTATTTTGAGAGTTCGGTGCCCGATGTGTATGCCATAGGAGATTGTGCAGAGTTTGAACAGCCACCTGGGCCAGGACGACGGACTTTGGAACAGGTATGGTACACAGGAAGAATGCATGGGGAGACCTTGGCGCATAATTTTTGCAACAAGCCGGTTTCCTATCAACCTGGGGTTTGGTTTAATTCCGCCAAGTTCTTTGCAATTGAGTACCAAACCTATGGGATTGTTCGTCCGGATGCTGTAGCCGGAGTTCCTTGTTTCTATTGGGAGCATCATCTTGGGAAAGTTTCCTTTCGAATGGAAATGGATGAAGCGGGGAAAATTGCAGGTGTGATTAATCTAGGGTTTCGACTACGGCATGAATTTTTTGATCGGGCAATTCGAGAAAAATGGTCCGGACAGCAGGTGATCCAAAGGCTAGAAGAGGGTGTTTTTGACCCCGAATTTTATGCTCCCTACCACCTTGAAATTCAAAATGCATTTCAAGATCAATTTGGGGTACCGATTTCCACCTCGAAACAATCTTTTTTACAGAAAATTTTCGGAGCAAGGCTATGAGAAAAATCGAGATTATCGGCCTGATCTTGTTTCTAGTGGGGATGTCTGTCTTCACTATCCTTCCATTTTCAAGTCAGTATCGCCTAAGTGAGGAGCAGCTTCGGTCATCAGTCAAGGACATTCACCGAGATCAACTTGCGGAACTGATGCAGCCGATGTATGGGCAGACCTATACGTCGACCCACTCCTTTTTAACTGCCTATTCCTCCTATTTCAAGCCCTACAATGACGAGCTAAAAGCAAAGCAAGCCTGGGACCAGGTGATCTGGGATGATTACGGGTTTGTATTGGCCAAAGCAGCCATGGATGGACCGAGTAAAACAAACCCTTGGGCTAGTTTGGGCTTGTCCATAGGCCTTATTGTCTTGGGGGGGATCATGTTTAATCTTGGTGGAAATGGTGCTTCGCATGAAAGTCTCACCCATACTGGAGTCTTTCACTCCTCTTTGAAAAATAAAGGGTTGCTGGGTCTTTTGACTGGCAGCTATTTGATTCTGTTTTATGTGATCTTGTATTGGTTTCCGGCATATCTAGCTCCGTTGGTATGGATGGTCGAACCCATTTCTCAATTCCTATCTGGGGGACCCGCCAGTCAGTGGTTCTTGTATGGGCTGGTGTATACGCTTGCAATTGGTGTGATGGGAGTTCGGATGTTGTTGAAATACCGAGGCAATCGCTACCAACAACTTCGAACTGCGTCCTTGATATTTTTTCAAACCGCCTTTGCTTTTATTATTCCAGAAGTGCTTGTATTGTTGAATAAGCCCTATTTTGATTTCAAGAACATTTGGCCATTGGATTATGATTTTTTCTACGATTACCAGCTAGACACCTTTATTTCTAGTGGGGGATTGGGCCTATTTATGTTGGTTTGGGGAATCCTATTAATCGTGATTGGCGTACCTGTGTTTACCTATTTCTATGGCAAGCGCTGGTATTGTTCATGGGTATGTGGTTGTGGAGGATTGGCCGAAACCGTTGGCGATGAATTTAGACACCTGTCCGACAAGTCTATCAAGGCATGGCAATGGGAGCGTTGGATGATCCATGGCGTATTAGCCTTGGCGGTGGTCATGACCGCCCTTACGCTTGTTAACTATTTTACCTCCTTCAGTCTGTTGGGACAGGTGACAAATCAATTGCATTCCATGTACGGATTTGCGATAGGCTCTGCTTTTGCTGGGGTCGTTGGAACTGGATTTTACCCACTGTTGGGCAATCGAGTTTGGTGCCGTTTTGGATGTCCGCTGGCTGCTTATTTGGGATTGGTACAGCGGTTTAAATCTCGATTTAGAATCACGACCAATGGAGGACAGTGCATCTCTTGTGGCAATTGCTCCACGCATTGCGAAATGGGAATTGATGTCAGGGCCTATGCACAGCAGGGTCAAAATATCGTACGATCTTCCTGTGTAGGTTGTGGGGTCTGTGCGTCGGTTTGTCCTCGCGGTGTATTGAAGTTGGAAAATGGTCCAGAGGAGGACCGAATCCACGAGTTTCCGATTTTGATTGGCAACGATTCCATCAAACTGAGGGCATAAATGTTTTTCGTTTATACCTGTGCGCTGCTCTATTTTTTTGGAATGGTTTTTATCTTTCTGTATAGTCTGGCGCAAGGGCATTTATTGCTTCATTTTTTTAAGTTCAAAAAGGAGTCCAATCAAACTCCTCCACAAGTACCAAATTCGTGGCCTATGGTCACGGTCCAATTGCCCATCTTCAACGAACTTTATGTGGTCGAGCGCCTGATTGATGCAGTTGCCAAGCTCAATTACCCGAGCGAATTGCTTCAAATCCAGATTCTGGATGATAGTACAGATGAGACAGGGGCCTTGATTCAGGCAAAGGTATTGGCCTACCCCAATTTGAATTTTGAATACCTTCACCGGAAAGACCGAACAGGGTTTAAGGCGGGAGCCTTGAAAGAGGCCTTGCCTTCTGCTCAAGGGGAGTTTATTGCCATTTTTGATGCGGATTTTGTGCCGGATCCCGATTTTTTAATGAAGGCTTTACCCTATTTCTCATCCCCTCAAGTGGGGATGGTTCAGAGTCGCTGGACTCATCTCAATCAGAATTATTCCATTTTAACGCAGCTTCAAGCCTTTGCTTTGGATGCCCATTTCTTAATCGAACAGCAGGGAAGGAACCAGCAGGGGGCCTTTATCAATTTCAATGGTACCGCTGGGATTTGGAGAAAAAGTTGCATTCTGGATGCGGGCAACTGGCATGACGATACCTTGACGGAGGATTTGGATTTAAGTTACCGCGCACAGCGAAAAGGCTGGAAGTTTGTGTACCGACCCGAAATCGAATCCCCTGCCGAACTTCCTCCCATTCTCTCTGCCATCAAGTCCCAGCAATTCCGTTGGACGAAGGGTGGGGCCGAATGTGCGGTCAAGCATGCTGGCAAGGTGTTTCAGGAGGATCATCCCTGGCACATTAAATTTCACGCATTCGCACACCTCTTCAATTCCACAATTTTCATTGCGATTTTACTGACTAGCTTTTGTAGCATTGGGATTTGGTGGGGGATACACTCGGATTTAATCTCGGCGAAGCTGATGCTTGCTACGGGGTTTTCCATGTTGGGCTTTTTCCTAGTGGCAGGGGTGTACCTGGTGTCTTACCTCAAGGCAAAAACCTTCTCTTGGAGGAGATTGGCAGAAGCCATCTGGAAGTTGCCCCTCTTCTTTGCTGTTTCCATGGGTTTTGCTTTGCACAACTCCCAGGCGGTTTGGGAAGGGTTGACGGGTAAAAAATCGCTTTTCATTCGTACCCCTAAATTCAATTTGGAGTCTGGTACTGTTTCGTTGCATTCCAATGTCTATCGTCTTCGTTCCTTGCCTATGAGCACTTGGCTTGAGGGAGGGATGGGTCTTTTATTTGCAAGCATGGTGGTCTTGGGGATTGTCTACGGCACCTATTTATTTCTCCCTTTTCATGGATTGCTGGCATTGGGGTATAGTTTAGTGTTTATTTCCTCCCTGCGTACCCGTTAAGTTTGCTATGAATTCAACGCCGATTGTAGATGTCATCATTCCTGCATTTAATGAGGAAAAGTCTATTGTTAAAGTAATTGGAGATATTCCCAAACTGGTTCGGTATGTGGTGGTGGCCAATAATAACTCCACTGACCGCACCGCAGAAGTAGCGATGGAAGTGGGGGCTCAGGTGGTATTTGAACCCCAAAAAGGCTATGGAAAGGCCTGTTTGACGGCTATGGATTGGATCAAGCGTCAAGATGTTCAACCCGATATTCTGGTATTTTTGGATGGGGATTACAGCGATTATCCCGAGGAACTAGCGGATTTAACAGCTCCAATTCTGGCGAACAAAGCGGACTTGGTGATCGGTTCCCGGTCCACTGGGCAGCGAGAAGCAGGATCCATGACCTTCCCTCAAGTATTTGGGAATGGGCTTGCTACCCTCTTGATGCGCTGGATGTATGGCGCCAAATTTTCTGATTTAGGTCCTTTTCGAGCCATCTCTTGGAGTAAATTACTTGCCTTGGGAATGGTAGATGAGAACTTTGGATGGACCATAGAGATGCAGATCAAAGCTCATCAAGCCAAACTTAGGTACCTGGAAGTGCCAGTCACCTACCGAAAACGCATCGGAGTTTCGAAGGTGAGCGGTACGGTGAAGGGTGTGATTGGGGCCGGATATAAAATAATTTTTACGATATTTAAGTATTATCGCCCTTTTCGGTAGTTGCTTCCAATTCTTTCAAATTCCATACCCATGCAAAAAAAATCAAGACTAAAACCTGTTGTGTTTTTCGCTCTTCTGTTGGTTGGAGTAGCATTCATTGCTTGTGCTCCAGAAGGTCGAGAGGGGGTAGTTGAAACTCAATTTGCAAGTTACTGGTACAAAGGAACTGCTGAGGTGAACGTATTTGATTTGCAGCAAAGCCGATATGGGGAGCTGCGGCAGGGAAAGGCAGTCATGATTTTTGTTACCGAAGATTTTTCCAAAAGTAAGCAGGTGAAGTTGGATTCTCCAGAGGATAGGCCTTCCGATGCACAGAAGGTATTAAAGTTGAATATGACTCGGGAGTTTGTAACGGGCGTATATCCCTACCAT
>CAMCBC010000034.1 GCA_945872775.1 Spirosoma fluviale
CCATTCAAGAACAAGCCATTCCTTTCATTTTGCAAGGCCGCGATTTAATCGGTCAAGCACAAACTGGAACTGGTAAAACGGCAGCGTTCGCAATACCAATTATTGACTTGGTAGACGCCGAATTCAACAAGCCTCAAGCAATTATCCTATGCCCCACCCGCGAACTAGCGGTTCAGGTAGAGGGAGAATTTCAAAAACTGGCTAAATACCACAGAAAAATTAACTCTGTCGCTATTTATGGAGGTGAATCCATCGACAGGCAGATTCGTGCCTTGAAAAAAGGCGTACAGATCGTAGTAGGAACACCTGGACGAGTTCAGGACCACATCAACCGTGGTACTTTGCGATTGGAAGATGCAGGAATCATTGTCTTGGATGAGGCAGATGAAATGCTAGACATGGGCTTTAGAGACGATATCGAAGCGATTCTTCAGGAAATGCCGGAAGAAAGACAGACGGTATTCTTCTCTGCAACCATGGCCAAGCCTATCCTTGACCTAACACGCAAGTACCAGAAAGACCCAGAAATTATCAAAGTTGCCAAGAACGAATTGACGGTTGCATCAATCGATCAAGTATTCTATGAAGTGAAGCAATCTTTGAAGATGGAGCTTATGGTTCGTTTGATGAACATTCACAATTATGCTCTTAGCGTAGTATTTTGCAATACCAAGCGCATGACAGATGAGGTAACCGAATCCTTAGGTGCTCGAGGCATCCTTGCTGAAGCGCTTCATGGTGATCTTTCTCAAGCGCAGCGCGACAAAGTAATGGGCAAGTTTAGAAAAGGACTTTGCACCGTATTGGTGGCTACAGATGTAGCAGCTAGAGGAATTGACGTAGATAACGTTGAGGCTGTATTCAACTTTGACATCCCATTGGATGAGGAGTATTACGTACACCGTATCGGAAGAACGGGCAGAGCTGGAAAATCAGGAACTGCTATTACGTTCATCACTGGACGCAGAGAGATGATGAAGCTCAGAGACTTGGAGCGATACACCAAGGCAAACATCAACAAAATGACTCCTCCATCGGTAGCGGAATTGGTTGAATTGAAGAAAACTCAATTTATCAAGGATGTGCACCGCGCATTGAGCAAAGAGGAGGATAACCAATTGTTTGAAGCTACCATCGGACAGATGCTTTCCGAAGGGTTGACTCAGGAACAAATCTCCCTTGGCCTAATTAAATTGGTGATGGGCGATACCGTCAAAGAGATGAAAGAGCAAGACTTCGGTATCGAGGCTCCTGCTTACGGAGACCGCAGAAGAGAAGGTGGTCGTGAAGGTGGACGCGAGTCTAGATTTGGAGACAGAAGAGAAGGTGGACGTGGCGGTGAGCGATTTGGCGACCGTAGAGAAGCTGGAAGATCTGGTGAGCGATTTGATCGTGGCAGCAGATTTGGTGATCGAAAAGAAGGCGGAAGCCGTTTCGGAGATAGTGGAAGCCGCTTTGGCGACCGAAAAGAAAGCGGCAGCAGATTTGGTGACCGCAAAGAAGGACCAAGAGATTTTGCTCCCCGTGCAGAGCGTACGCGCGATGAGAACATGACTCGTTTGTTTTTGAACCTAGGTAAAAAAGACTTCATCCGTCCCGCCGACATCGTAGGGGCCATTGCAGGTGAGTCTGGCCTAACAGGCAAAAGCATCGGAGGCATTGATATCTTTGACAACTTCTCCTTTGTAGATGTCCCTCACAAGGATGCAGAACATGTAGTTCGCGTGATGAAAAACAACACCATCAAAGGCAAAACCGTGAACATGGAAATTTCAAAAGGCTAAACCCTTTATCTTTAAAAATCAATTAAAGCACATTTCTTCCTGAAATGTGCTTTTTTTGTGTTCTAGAACTGTTCACATCGCATGCAGCTTTTCTTCCAAGAATCAATCACCTCTCCCACCACCTACCTCACTGAGGAAGAATCCAAGCACCTTGTGCGTGTACTTCGAAAGAAAAAAGGAGACCAAATCCTCGTTACGGATGGGAAAGGAATGCTCTATACCTGCGTGCTGGACCAAGCAGATCCTAAAAAGGCGAGCTTGACGGTCCTGTCATCCAAAGAAGCAGACCTAGACACCTTTTACATTCACCTAGCTATTGCTCCCACAAAAAGCCCAGACCGCATGGAATGGATGGTGGAGAAAATCACAGAGATTGGATTTCATGAGCTAACCTTGCTGGATACGATGCATGGGGAGCGTAGTTTTTTAAAAATTGATCGACTCCAGAAGAAAATCATTTCCGCCTGCAAGCAAAGTATCAAATGGAGAACCCCAGTCGTGAATGGTACGACCAAACTACCTGAACTCCTGAAGTCTGCAGACTTTGCTGATTTCCAGAAATTCATCGCCTACGTGGATGAAAATCATAGCCACCACCTCTTGGACCTAGCCAAAGCAGGCGGTAAGTACCTCATCCTGATTGGACCCGAAGGAGACTTTGATCCCAAAGAGATTCAACTGGCTTTCGCAAATGGATTTCAAGCTGTTTCTTTAGGGAAAAGCCGTTTACGAACTGAAACAGCGGGTTTAGCAGCTATTCAAATGCTGCAAGTTATAAACCGATAAGGGAATAGTCCTTCCGAAGGCATCCCATTTAAATTAGAGGATACCACTAAAAATTTTTCGAATGCATGCACCCTCCCATCTTTTCAAAAAAATTGCGGGGATAACCATCAAAATTCCTTAACAATTTTCTTAGTTTAGGGTATCTTTTTTCATCCTCCTTTACTGGAGCCTTGTCTGAAGACTGAACTACTTAACTCATCCCCTAGTGCCTTACAAAGAGCGAGAAATAGAGAAAAAATACTTTTCCATCGGAGAAGTGGCAGACATGTTTAAAGTCGCGGCTTCCCTCATTCGCTATTGGGAAGGTGAATTTGACATCATCCGCCCTAAAAAGGATAAGAAAGGCAACAGACGATACACCCAAAACGACATCCAAAAGATTCGCTATGTGTACCACCTGGTCAAAGAAAAGGGATACACGCTTCAAGGCGCCCAAGAAGTGATCGCAGCGGGTAAGAAACAGGGATTTGATAAAGTAGCAGCAGTTCAAAAACTTCAGGAACTCAAGGATTTTTTAATCAACCTGAAGCATGAACTCCATACCCGTTCCAACACCGGAGGATAAACTTTTTTTTATTGCCCTCGCCTTAGCTCCAAAAGTTGGACCTATCCTATTCAAAGCAATCGTAGCCTACGCAGGCTCTGCCTTAGCTTTCTTTTCGTTACCACAAACCAAAGTGGTCAAAATTCCTCGAATAGGACGAAAATTACTAGAAATTCAACAGCAACAAGCCTCCCTGCTATCCATAGCAGCCACACTCCTTACCAATCAAGAGCAAGAGGGTTACCGCTTACTGACTTCCTTGGATGAAGAGTTTCCCAAGCGCCTAAAAGCTATCGCAGATGCTCCCGTACTCCTATTTACGAAGGGCAAGGCTAACTTTAACACAGCTCGAACGGTAGGAATAGTAGGGACACGAAGTGCAACTCCCTACGGCAGAACTAGTACCAAAAAAATCATTGAAGACTTGCTTCCTTACCAGCCTAGCATCGTCTCCGGTTTGGCTTATGGCATTGACATCGAAGCCCATCGAACTGCCTTGCACTTGGGATTGCCTACGCTGGCAGTGATGGGATCACCTATCCACTTGATCTATCCATCCGCACATAAAGCAACTGCTGAGCAAATGGTCCTTGAAAATGGAGCCCTAATCAGTGAATACGCTCCCGGATCAATCTTGATGCCTGGAAATTTCCCCGCAAGAAATCGAATCATTGCAGCTTTGTCTGACGCAGTGTTGGTTGTAGAAGCCGCAGTAAAAGGTGGGGCATTGATTACGGCTGAACTAGCTTTCGGTTACCACAAGGAAGTATTTGCTGTTCCTGGCAATCTTCAAGCCCCCTTTTCGGAAGGATGCAATCAGCTCATCAAAAGAATGAAAGCTTCCATCTACACAGGACCAAATGATCTCGCAGAGGCATTACACTGGTCCAAACCTGGGGAAGCACGCACACCGAAAGTAGTCCAAGATTTTTCAACTAGAGCAGCCTTGGAAGTTAAAATACTCACCCACCTCCAAAGTCATGGCGATTCGGAATTGGATCAATTGGCTTTTGCCAACCAAATTCCATTGGGAATCCTATCTGCAACGCTACTTTCACTTGAGTTTGAAGGAATCATCAAATCCCTTCCTGGAAAAAAATACAAGCTCCTCTGTTAGGAAAAAATAAATGTAATCGGCTCGAAAAGAAGTTGCTAGACTTCCCTATTCCTTCATTTTCCGAATTAGCTTCGGGTAATACCATAAATAAAACCCACTTAGCGCAAGGAAAATCAATCCAAAGGACACCAAGGTGGAGTAGGTAAGTTTGGCCCCTTCATCACCTGTGGTATAGTAATCTACAATACTTCCGTCATGCACTTTTTCGATCCAATCGGAATGCCGAGTCCCAATAGTCAACACCTCACCAGAATATCCATCCACCTGCACTTCCGTAAAATGGGTTTTGAAAGTGATTTTTGCTGTACCTTTGTCAGGGCGAATATCGATACGGTCTACTTCCCAATCTCTCCCCATTTTTTTAATTTCCTCCTCACCAATGCGTACCATCTCTGAAGGCAAAATCCAGGTGCCTTGCTCCACTTTACTTGTTAAGGTTGGTGGCAATAGTTCCGCTTTCTTTTTCCAAGCCAATAGAATGGAGGTTATGCCAATTACTAGAAAAAATAAGAGCAACGGAATCCCTAAAAATCTGTGGATTTTTCGGAGAATTCGAAGTCGCTTAACTTTAGAGTTGGTGGATGATTCGAGCATGGCTGAAACTAGTTCAATAGGCAATCCTATTCTACTTGGAAAGGTGGGCAAGATACTGAAAAATCAAAAGGAATCCCTGCCCTTTTCCTTTATTGAGAGATTCTAGAGAAGTGCAATACATTCCTTATCCAATAAAAAAGGGGCAAAAGCCCCTTTTTAAATCTAGTCAAGTATCCTTAGAAGAGTTCTTTCGCGACTTTATAAGTAGTCTCTGCCTTACTCATTGTATAAAAATGCAGCGTGGGTACCTCTGCCGCCATCAATTCCTTACACTGCTTAATCGCCCATTCGATCCCCACTTCCTTTACATGTGCATTGGTCGTACATTTTAAAAGCGCATCAGTCAACTCGTCTGGAAAATCCAAGAAGAAGGACCGAGGTAAGGCAGTAATCTGACCCAAGGTGGTGATGGGCTTGATTCCTGGGATGATGGGAATGTTTATCCCTGCTTCCCGCACCTTGGCCACGTAGTCAAAGTACTTTTGGTTGTCAAAAAACATCTGCGTAACCACATAGCTTGCCCCTTTGTCTACCTTCTCTTTTAGGTAGTTGAGGTCAAATTTAAGGCTTGGCGCCTCAAAATGCTTTTCTGGATAACCTGCCACACCCACACAAAAATCGGTTTGGAAGCTAGGCTCGGTTTCTTCGTGCAAATACTTTCCCTGATTCATGTGAATAACTTGCTCTACCAGTTGACTAGCAAAAGAATGGCCATTAGGCTCTGCTTCAAATCGTTCTGCCTTGGGAGCATCTCCACGAAGGGCCAGCACATTTTCTACCCCAATAAAATCAAGATCAATCAGTAAGTTTTCCGTTTCCTCTTTGGTAAAGCCTCCGCAAAGGACATGGGGAACCGCATCCACATCAAATCGATTCATCAAGGCAGCGCAGATCCCAACCGTTCCAGGTCGCTTCTTGGTGCTTACTTTTTCCAATAGGCCATTGGGATGCTTCTTGTAGATGTACTCCTCTCGGTGGTAGGTGACATCCACAAATGGTGGCTTAAACTCCATCAATGGAGAAATTCCTTCCAGAAGTTCCTTCAAACTTTGGCCTTTTAGCGGAGGAAGAATTTCAAAGGAAAAAAGGGTGCTTTTCGCCTTTGCTAAGTGTTCAGTGATTTTCATTGTGCTACAGTCTCAAGAATTTCAGTTGGCGTATAGGCCAAATTTGGTGATAACAAGCGCTCAGCAGCTTGCAAGGTGATGCCTTTGCGGCTGGCATAACTGGCTACCTGGTCGGAACCAATTTTTCCTAATCCAAAGTAGCTACTCTCTGGGTGTGCAAAGAAGAACCCAGAAACGGAACTAGTAGGATACATCGCATAGCTGGAAGTCAAGGTGATTCCTATCGTATTTTCTAAATCCAACAATTCGGAAATAGTTACTTTCTCGGAATGCTCTGGACAAGCTGGGTAACCGGGCGCAGGACGAATGCCCACGTAATTTTCCTGAATCAAGGATTCATTATCCAACTGTTCCGATGTGGCATAGCCCCAGTAGGATTTACGAACTTGTTCGTGTAAGTATTCAGTAGCAGCTTCAGCAAATCGGTCGGCCAATGCTTTAAACATAATGTCATTGTAATCGTCTCCTGCTGCCTGAAATTCGGCGAGCTTGGTTTCCATGCCCAATCCGGCAGTTACTGCAAAGCAACCCATGTAGTCTACCTGATCAGGATGCAGGTAGTCTGCCAACGAACGGTTAGGAACTCCCTTACCTTTCTTGCCTTGCTGTCTAAGAAAATGGAAGCTTGCAATTTTTTTTCCAGACGCATCCAATACAGCCGCATCATCTTCTACTCGCTTTACCGGGAACAAGGAAAATACTGCTTTAGCAGAAAGCCACTTTTCTTTGATCAACGTGTCCAACATCGTTTGTGCTTCAGCAAACAGTTTGGTGGCCTCTTCTCCTACCACTTCGTCTTTCAGGATTTTAGGGTACTTGCCTGCGAGCATCCAAGTACTGAAGAAAGGCGTCCAGTCAATGTATTCACGAAGAACCGTCAAATCAAGATCCTCAAGGACTGTTCTTCCCAATACCTTTGGAGCAACAGGGTTGGTTCCTTCCCAATTGATGGCTACTGGGTTATTTTTTGCCTCTTCGTAGCTGATTAATTGCTTCACCGTCTGCTTTGCTTCGTGCTCTTCTCGAAGCTGTCGATAGGTTTCCTTCAGTTGAATTCGGAAAGAATCTTTAGTTTCTGGGGAAATAGACTCCCCTGCAATCGGCACTGACTTGCTGGCATCGCTGACATGCACCACTGCGCCCGAATACATTGGATCAATTTTAACTGCGGTATGTATTCTCGAGGTTGTGGCTCCACCGATGAGCAATGGAATGGTAAGGCCTTGGCGCTCCATTTCGGAAGCCACATTGACCATTTCGTCCAGGGAAGGAGTAATCAATCCACTCAATCCAATGATGTCTACCTTGTTTTTGATCGCCTCATCGATGATTTTCTGCGCATCTACCATCACGCCTAGGTCAATGATTTGGTAGCTATTGCAAGCCAAAACGACTCCTACGATATTTTTACCGATGTCATGTACGTCACCTTTTACGGTGGCTAATAGAATTTTCTTCAAGGAAGAGGCTTCTTGCCCCTCTTCAGGCAGTGGCATGTAGGGCTCCAAATAGGCTACTGCCTTTTTCATGACACGCGCAGATTTGACTACTTGCGGGAGGAACATTTTTCCTTCGCCAAACAAGTCCCCAACTACATTCATTCCATCCATCAAAGGTCCTTCGATCACTTTCAATGGATTGACCAATTCAAGGCGTGCTGCCTCGGTGTCCTCAATGATAAAGTCCAAAATCCCTTTCACCAAGGCGTGTTCGATTCGCTTGGCTACGGGAGCAGATCTCCAGGCCTCGTTTACCACTTCTTTTTTATCCGCAGACTTAACCGTTTCAGCAAAGTCAAGCAGTCGCTCAGTTGCATCTTCCCTACGGTCAAACAACACATCTTCTACTCGCTCCAATAATTCTTTATCGATATCGGCATATACCTCGAGCATGGTAGGATTGACAATACCCATGTCCATCCCATGCTGTATCGCATGATAAAGGAAAGCGGCATGCATGGCCTCACGTACGGGATCATTTCCACGGAAGGAAAACGAAACGTTGCTGACCCCACCACTTACCTTGGCTCCAGGTAAATTTTGTTTAATCCAGCGTGTTGCATTAAAAAAGTCAACTGCATTTTTGCGGTGTTCCTCCATCCCAGTGGCAACCGGGAAAATATTGGGATCAAAAATGATGTCTTGGTGGTTAAATTTCACCTGATCCACCAGAATCCGGTAGCTCCGCTCACAGATTTGGATGCGTCGCTCGTAGGTGTCTGCCTGTCCATTCTCATCAAACGCCATGACCACTACTGCAGCACCAAACTTCTTGATGGTCTTCGCCTGCTGAATAAATTCTTCTTCCCCATTTTTCAAAGAAATAGAATTCACGATTCCTTTGCCTTGTACGCACTTAAGGCCAGCAAGGATGATGCTCCACTTGGAGCTATCAATCACAATAGGTATACGGCTGATCTCTGGTTCAGATGCAATCAAATTGAGAAAGCGCACCATGGCGAATTCCCCATCAAGCATCCCCTCATCCATACACACATCCAATACCTGTGCACCACCACGAACCTGATCCAAGGCGATATCCAAGGCATCGTCGTATTGTCCATTTAGGATGAGGCGGGCAAATTTTTTGGATCCGGTGACATTGGTTCGTTCCCCGATATTTACAAAGTTGATCGTTGGTGAAAACACCAAGGGCTCAAGGCCAGATAGCTTTAAATAGGTAGGCTTAGGCATGTTGCTCCTCCTCTTCCGTTAGTTGATCAATTTGTCTTGGGCTATATTCAGCTGCCAGCTGGGCCAATGCGCGAATGTGATCAGGAGTGGTGCCGCAGCAGCCTCCCAAAATATTCAGCATGCCCTCTTTCAAGAAGGTTCGTACTTGATCTGCCATTTCATTTGCTCCTTGGTCATAGGCACCAAATTCATTTGGTAAACCAGCATTCGGATAGGCAGACACGTAAAAAGGAGCTTCTTGAGCCAGCACCTTCAAGTAAGGTCGCAATTCCTTTGCTCCCAAGGCACAGTTAAGTCCTACAGAAAACAAGGGAACATGGGAAACTGAAATTAAAAATGCCTCGGTAGTCTGTCCCGAGAGGGTTCTTCCAGAAGCATCCGTAATGGTCCCAGAAATCATAATCGGAATCCCTCCTTCTCGTGGATCAAGGGGAATAGCACGCTCCTCGTACACTTCTTGGATGGCATAAAGTGCAGCCTTGGCATTGAGTGTATCAAAAATGGTCTCGACCAAAATAATATCTGATCCGCCATCCAATAAGCCTCTCACTTGCTCCGCATAGGCCTCAGCCAATTGATCAAAGGTAATGGCGCGGTAGCCTGGGTCATTTACATCTGGAGAAATGGATGCGGTACGGTTGGTAGGTCCCATGGCACCAGCCACAAATCGAGGTTTGTCTGGGTTAGCAGCCGAATAGGCATCCGTAACTTCCCGTGCAATCTTCGCAGATTCAAAATTAATGGTATAGGCTAAGTGGGACAATCCATAATCTTCCTGAGCAATGGTTGTTCCTGAAAAAGTATTCGTTTCAATGATGTCCGAACCGGCCTCAAGGTATTCCTTGTGGATGGCACGAATGATGTCCGGTCTGCTTAAAGAAAGTAGGTCGTTGTTGCCTTTTAAGGACTTAGGATGATTTTTTAATGCTGGAGTTCGAAAATCTTCTTCAGTCAGCGTGTAGCGCTGTATCATGGTACCCATGGCACCGTCTAGGATTAAGATTCTGTTTTTGACTGCTTGGAGCAGTTGTTCCGTTCTGTTTTGTCTCATTTGTTGGTTACATTCAAAAAACTAATCGAGCAAAACACGGAGAAAAGTAGGTCAATTTACAGTTCTTCTCATCTATTCTTGGCATATCCAAGAGGGGAGTTAGCACCTTGATTACAGGTTGCTAAGACGTCGTAGGGCCCATCCCTCGGTCTTTCTCGATAAGTAGCTGCAAAAGTACGACTAAAATCCAAACAACCGAAGGATTTATCCAATTTTTACCCATAAAAAATAGTTTTTTTGAAAAAAACAGAATGTTATTAGGGACGAATACCTACCCCAAAAGTTAAAAATGGTCCAGACTGATAGGAATTCATAGACACTCCTCCCAGCTTGAATCCAGGAATTGCCTGTTCATAACCCGCTGAGGTGGAAATTACAACATCAAAAATCTTTCTTTTCGTCATGGGCAAGCCGTACTCGATTAGCACTTCCGGTTTAAGAAAAACACCGGAATTCCTAAGGTATCCATCAAAATTTCGTTGATCGAGTAAAGCTGGAAAATCAGGCTTTACATCCTGAAGGAGTGAATACCTCAGGTTGCCATAACCAAGACCTCCCAAGGCCCCTACACCCCAATTTTTATACTGAAAGAATTTTTTACCCACATTGGCATAGATTCGAAGGCTATTCAAACTATGAGATTGTGTGGTACTCGCCCGACCATGTTGTGCCACATTAAAGACGTCCATTCCATAAAGTACGCCATCTGTTTCGCCTAAAAGCCGAAGGCCTAGCTGGGATGGTGTACCTTCAAAGGCTTGGTATCCCTCTTCTCGTAGGTAGGTATTGAATTTTTCAGGCTTGGAAAAGTAAAAGCCTCGAAGCATGGAGATGCCAATCGTCGCATCCTTGTAAAAAAAGTTTCGATCTGGAAGACTAATCCCAGTTCCTACCCTGAAAAATGCCCCTGCTTGGGCGTTATCGAAGGGAATTCCATTTAAGTTCCAACTGTCTTCAAAAGGACTAAATGCATATCCCGCTTTGGCAATCACGACGAGTGCTTCCTTTCGATTGGGAATGGGAAAATCATACGAAAGCTGGAATCCAATTTCAGTTAAAAAATTACCATAATAACGCGTCCCTTTTTGGATGTCATTTTCCCTCAAAATAAAGCCTTGGCCTGGTTCTTTGAGGAACGTTGTCAAGTCCTTGGATTGATCCTGAGGAAGCATTTGCACATTCATGTAACCTAAGCCGAGGGACAGGTAATGGATCAGTTGGAACTTTCCTTCTTCGGTCAGCGAATAGCCTAGATTCACTAAAGCGCGAGAGGTACGGTATTGAAAACGGTGGGCTTCAATTTCTGCTGCTCGACTTTGGTGTTGGGACAACTCAAAACCAAAAATAAAATCATTCATTCTGGCCTGGTAGCCCAAACCAAAGGAGGTGTATTTATTTTGAATTGGAAGGATTCCTCGAGCATCAAGCAAGTCATTGAACTGGCTCAGATTTGCTCCTGAGGTACCCGTAAACGCATAAAAAGAAGATCGATTTGCCAAAAATCCTTGGGCCTGAAGTCCAGCCCCCAAAAGAAGTAGCGCGAATAGAAGAAGGAGTCTTGGGATCATACGAGAAAGCTTCATCCAAAGCTAGCTGACAAAAATAGTGCTAAATACCAACTTTAAAGGTAAACGAGCCAAATCCCTATTTTATTTGAGGAACCAAACCTTGCCCGAAATGGAGATGAAAGCCCGGTAGCTTAAAAACCCTAAATGAATTGTAAAGCGAAATTACAGGCCAGAAAGCCACTGCATCATCAATCCACTCAAGTAAGCTCCATAGGTACCAATGGCATATCCAAGTACGGCCAAAAGTACGCCGACTGGTGCCAATGAAGGATCAAAGGCAGAGGCAACGATTGGGGCAGATGCCGCCCCTCCCACGTTTGCCTGCGAACCCACAGCCACATAGAAGAAGGGCGCTTTGATCAACCAGGCTACAAAGATCATGACTGCGGCATGGAACACTATCCAGATAAAGCCAATTAAAAATAAGATGGGATTATCCAGAATGGCTCCTAAATCCATCTGCATACCGATTGTAGCCACCAACACATAAAGTAGCACTGATCCCATTCGAGAGGCACCAACCCCCTCCAAATCTCGAGCTTTAGTGAATGACAATACCAATCCAATGGCAGTAGCGATCACCACAATCCAGAAAAATGCAGAATTCAACGAATACTGATTCCATTCGGGATGATTGGTTTCAAACCAAGGCGCCAAGAAATCAGCAAACCAGTGGGATAAGCCTGTTACTCCAAATCCTATACCTAAAATAAGAAGCATATCCTTTATGCTTGGAATCTGAATGGTACTCTCCCGCATCTTTGCAATGCGATCTCGAAGGGCATAAATAGCCGTTGTATCTGCCTTGAAAAACTTATCTAACCTTTCAGGTTTTGCAGCCCAAAACAAAAGAATGGCCATCCAGAAATTGGCAATCAAGACGTCTACCGCAATCATCTGCCCAAAAAGCGTGGGACTCGCCCCAAAAACTTCCAACATGGCAGTTTGATTGGCTCCTCCTCCAATCCAACTCCCAGCAATCGTAGACAATCCCCTCCAAATCTCATCTGGCCCAGTTCCGGCATACAAATCCGGATAAATCCAACCTACTAATAGCATGGAAAATGGCCCGCCAAACACAATTCCAACCGTTCCTGCAAGAAACATGGTCAAGGCCTTGGGGCCTAGACGAAGGATGCCTTTGAGGTCCACACTAATTGTAAATAGGACTAAAGAAGCTGGCAATAAATAGCGCGAAGCCACTTTGTATAGGTTGGAAGACTCTCCAGATATAATTCCTAAAGAATTGAAAACAGCAGGAATAAAATAGCAGAGCAATACCGTGGGCACATAGGTGTAAAACTTAACCCAAAAGGGATGTTTGCTCGCCGATGAGGCAAATACAAAAGCCAAAATGGCCATCAAAAGACCAAAAACTACCGCATCATTTGTTAAAAAGGGACTAGTTTGCTCCTGCATATACCTAAGGTTCTTTGTTACAACATTACCAACTATTGACTAAAAAGCCATCCCGATAGCAGATTTTTGCTCCAAAACCTGGACAAGTTCACTTAAAATCATCGCAGTAGCCCCCCAAACTACCTCTTCCTCTACTGCGAAATAAGGAGTATCCAAGTACATCCCTCCTCCTACAGCAAGCTGCGTCTGCTTTCTAACCTCGGGATGAAAAAGGGAAATCACTTCTGCAGTAATTATTCGTGCTACCTCCCGCTGTTCGGGTACAAAACTCGGCTTCTCCTGCATCAAACCAACCACTGGCGTTACCAGGAAATTGCTCGTTGGAATAAAAAGATCAGATAGACGACCAAGGACTTCTACTTTGCCTGCATCTATCCCAATCTCCTCTTCTGCTTCCCGCAAGGCCGTAAAAAGAATGTCAGGATCCGTAGGCTCCATTTTCCCTCCAGGAAAACCCACCTGCCCACTATGCACTCCAGGGTACTGGGGTCGTTTGATCAAGGGAAAATATACTGCCCCCTCCTTCGGGTAAAACAAAAGTAAAACCCCACTTTTCTTGGGCGGCTCAGCGAAGGTCGTAGTAAACCTCCGTAAATCAAGTGGTTGGGGAGCCATTTTAACATGCGCCTCCTTCCCAGGTAATTCCTTGGTAAATCCGTCCTTTAGTAACGCTTTGAGGTGATCAATAGTCATCATTCGCGATTGAGATTCAATCTAACCATCAAGTAACTTGAAATTGGGATAAATAAAAAAGGCCGGAATACAATTCCGACCTTTTCCTGCTCTCAAACCTATTAAACCTATTGTAGATATTCAATTCATGAATACACTCGAAAAATAGAAAATGTTTTTTTCTCTTCAAACAATCGATTGCGAAAAATTTTCAAAATATTATTCGGTGTTCATTTTAATCAAAATTGAGGCTGTTTTTTTTATTGAAATAAGTGAATTCCCGCTAGGTCAACTCTCTAGTTGATCTGTAACTATCGCTAAATCGTACACCCCCAGACCCCTTTGGATTAATCCATAGAATACCATACATTTAAGTATTCACTTTTTAATCTTTTTTAATGAAGCCTAGCCTGATTTTTTGCTTCTGGCTGCTGTTTTCAATCGATGCATCAGCTCAAATAGACCTGTCCACCCAAGCTTTTGGAGCCAAAAGCCAAGGATTAGGAACTACCAAATTGTATCATCGTGACGCTTGGAGCCTTGCAAACAATGTGGGGGCCCTCGATAGAATCAGTGATTCTGAGATCGGCATCGCAGTGGATCAACGATTTGGAATCCAAGAACTAAGCACGGTAGCCCTCTCGGGTGTATTTATAATCCAAAAAGGAAGAAGCATCGGAATTGGAATTGCCCGCTACGGAGGGGAGCTATTCAATCAACACCGACTGGAACTTGGGCTAGGCACCACCCGAGGGATTGTAAGTTTTGGGCTCAAGGCAGGTTGGTTTCAAACCCATATCGAAGGTTTTGGGACTGGTAATGCCTTTCAATTCTCCTTAGGGGGATTGGCAGAATTAGGACCTAAGTTTTTCTTCGGAACACAGCTCTCCAATGTGAACCAAGCCAAAATCAGTAAATACTCCTCTGAACGCCTACCTACCCTACTTCAAATGGGGATTACTTACCTCCCTTCCGAAAACCTGGAAATCCATACCGAACTAGAAAAAGAGTTGGACCAGTCCCCCATTTTTAAGTTTGGCCTTCAATACAGCCTTGAAAAGTGGATTTTCCTCCGAACAGGCATTCACTCCTACCCCACTGCCCTCAACTTTGGGCTTGGGCTACAAAAGAAAAACTACGGCTTAGACTATGCCTATGGACAAAATACTGCCTTAGGTAGCACTCACCATCTCTCGCTATTCTTGAAGCGCTAAGCATGAAGGTGATTTTCTATTTATGCAGCTTTCTGCTACTGGCATTGCCGACATTCGCTCAAGAAAACAGGCCTCCAACCTTGGATATTCTACAGCTTATGGAGCGACTCTTTCCCATCCAAGACGAGAACTTGGACTACGAAGCCCTGTATGAATTGCTTTTAGAACTCTACCAAAACCCCCTCGAAATCAACCGAGTAACGGCAGATGAACTGCAAGCAACCTACCTCCTTTCAACTCCACAAATTCAAGCTTTATTGGAGCACCGAAGGACTTGGGGTGATTTTCTTTCGCTCTATGAGCTGCAAACTCTTCCCAATTGGGATAGTACCACATTGGTCACTATCCTGCCTTTCCTCAGCCTTGAGACCTATGCAACTAGCAGCAAGACCTTTTTTGAGCGTTTGCGGAGCGAGGAAAACAACTATTTAGTGCTTCGTCACCAACGAACCTGGGAATTGCGCAAGGGCTATTCCAAAAATGACAGCACCCTCAATCCCACAAGTTGGTACTTGGGCGATCCAAACGACTTGTTTCTGCGCTATAGAGTCCAGCATGCCAAAGATTTCAGTCTGGGACTTATCTTGGAGAAGGATCCGGGTGAGGTCCTTGCCTGGGATACCAAAACTAGCCGCTATGGATTCAATTTTGCTTCTTTCCACTTCACTCGCTATGGCATGGGAAGATGGAAAACTATTTCCCTTGGGGATTTTCAAGCCAGCTTTGGGCAGGGTTTGGTGTTTGGTGCGGGATTTAGTTTGGGCAAGGGTGCAGAAACAGTTCCCACCGTACGCAGAAGCAGCTTGGGCCTGCTTCCCTACACGGCAAGTATCGAAACGGGATTTTTTAGAGGGATTGGATTGACCCGGCAAATGGGTCGATGGCAAAGTAGTCTCCTAATCTCTTCAATTGGCAAAGATGGGCGGGTATCGGAGTCGAATGACTCACTAGGGACAGCACCACAGACACTTACTAGCCTATCCCAAACAGGGCTGCACAGAAGTTTGAGCGAGCTATCCACCAAAAACCAAGTGCGAGAAACCAATCTAGGCAGCAACCTCCAATACAGCGCTCAGTCTGGTCGCTGGTCTGCTGGGCTAAACTTCCTGCATACCCAGTTTAGCATTCCCTGGATCCGAAATGCGACGAGCTACAATGCTTTTGATTTCTCGGGCCAAACGAATCAAGTTGGGAGCCTCTACGCCAACCTTACCTGGAAGAACTTTGCTTTATTCGGTGAGTCTGCTCGATCTAGGAGTCAAGGGCAAGGAACTGTTCTTGGTTTGGTGAGTAGCTTGAGCAGAACTGTAGATTTTTCGCTGCTTTGGAGAAGCTATGACCGACACTTCCACAGTTTGTATGCTACTGCATTTGCGGAAAGCACCCGTCCTAGCAACGAGCGAGGGGTGTATTTAGGGTTTCAGGTCAAGCCCTCATCAACCCTCAAATTCAATGCTTATGTAGACTTTTTCACCTTTCCATGGCTCAAGTTCCGTGTAGCTACTCCCTCCAATGGACAGGAATGGCTAGTTTGCTGGAGCTACCAGCCACAAAAAACTAGGCAAGTAACCCTTCAATTTAAGCAGGAACGTAAAATGAGGAACCTTACGGACGAGGTGGAATCTACACCGACCCAACAAGTTGGCACGATCCTAAAAAGCCAAGCCCAGGCAAGCCTGGAACTAGATATTTCACCTGAATTGAGCAGTAGATCCCGAGTGCTTTGGAATCAGGTCACCTTCGATCAGAAAAAAACGCAGGGTTGGATGCTGATTCAAGAATGTTCCTTTGCCCGAGCGAACTGGAAGCTTACTGCTCGAATGGCCTTATTTGACACTGAAACCTTTGACAACAGGATTTATGCGTACGAGCAAAATGCAGTCGGAACCTTTGCAATTCCTGCCTTCTCTGGAAGAGGCAGCAGGCAGTATTTATTGGCCCAATACCGGATTCATTCTCGGCTAACAGCCTATTTCCGAATTGCTAAGACGATCTACTCGGACCGTGAACTAATCAGTTCAGGCATGCAAGCCATTTCAGGGCCCAAACAAACCGACACCGTGCTCCTGCTACGCTATGCCTTGCATTAATTTTTTTAGGAGTGGTAGGATAGCCACCTAGCTTTTTGATAAATTGACAAAAAAATGCACGCTCATGAAAAAAATTGGTCTTCTACTCCTTCTAGTCCTCTTACAGCAAAGCTGGCTCCTTGCACAGGATTTTTCAAAAATGACGAAGAAGGAAGGATTTGTCCCCTTCTACCTGGATGAAGAAAAAGGAAAGATTTACTTGGAAATTTCCTCCCTGAACAAAGAACTCCTGTATGTCAATGCCTTGACAGCTGGTGTCGGGTCCAATGACATTGGATTGGATCGAGGACAATTGGGAGATACCCGGGTGGTGGAATTTCGTAAGACAGGAACTAAAATCCTGATGGTGCACAAAAATTACGACTACAGATCCTATACCAAAAACCCCTACGAGGCACAATCCATTCAAGATGCTTTTGCTCAGTCCACGCTATGGGGATTTGAAGTGGTAAAATCCGAAGGAAATGCCCACATCATAGATGCAACTAACTTTTTCCTACAAGATGTGCATGGAGTAAGTGAAACGCTAGCACGGACAAAGCAAGGTAGTTACAAAGTAGATCCAAGCCGCTCTGTCTTGTATTACCCCACCACCAAAAACTTCCCTAAAAACACAGAAGTAGAAGCTACCATTACCCTTACAGGAACAGGAGCAGGAGCATATTTGAGATCCGTGACTCCAAGTCCTGATGCAGTATCTGTCAGAATGAGGCATTCCTTTATCGAATTGCCGGAGCTATATGCAATGCGAAAATTTGATCCTCGTGCTGGCTATTTCTTTATCAGCTACCAAGATTATACTACTCCCATTGATCAACCTATAGTTAAGCGCTTCATCTCCAGACATCGATTGGAGAAAAAGGACCCCAGTGCGGCAGTTTCTGAGGTGGTAGAACCCATCGTATATTACCTTGATCGCGGTACACCAGAGCCTGTAGCAAGTGCATTGATTGAAGGAGGCAACTGGTGGGCACAAGCCTTTGAGGCAGCTGGGTTTAAAAATGCATTCCGAGTAGAACTAGCCCCAGAAGGCTTGGACCTAAGTGATGTACGCTACAATGTCATCCAATGGATCCATCGTTCCACTCGAGGCTGGTCCTATGGATCTAGTATCCAGGACCCACGAACTGGTGAAATCATCAAGGGTCAAGTATCCCTCGGTTCCTTACGAGTCCGACAGGATTATCTTATCGGCCAAGGACTACTTCAACCCTTCGAAGATGGAAATACAGCAGATCCCAAATTGATGGAGTTTGCGTTGAACCGCTTGAAGCAACTGTCTGCGCATGAGATCGGGCATACCATCGGATTGGCACACAGCTATGCTACTTCCGCTTCAGGGCGCTCTTCTGTGATGGATTATCCGCATCCAGTGATTACAGAAAATGAAAAAGGAGAAATCGATTTTGGCAATGCCTATGATCTAAAAATAGGTGAATGGGACAAGCTAGCCATCACCTATGGCTATGGACAGCCTGCAGCCAACCAAAGTGAGGAAGAGTTTTTAGAAAAAACACTTCAAGCCACCTACGCTGCAGGCTATGAATTTATCACCGATTCAGATTCACGAAATCCAAGTGGAGTACATCCACGCTCACACCTTTGGGACAATGGAGCTTCTGCTTCGGATGAACTCAAGCGATTGTTGGATTTGCGTGAAAAACGCATGAAAACCTTCGGGCTCAATTCCATCAAAACAGGAGAGCCGCAGGCAATCTTGGAAGAGGTATTTGTTCCACTTTACTTGATGCACCGCTACCAGCTGGAGGCAACTAGCAAGTTGGTCGGTGGCCTAGACTACACCTACAAAGTCAAAGGTGACAACCAAACTGCGCATGAATGGATCCCTGCTAAGAGCCAAAAAGAGGCCTTAGATGCACTTTTACTTTCCATCAGCACGGAACAATTGGAAATTCCTGCCTCGATTTTGGCCTTAATTCCACCAAGGCCTTATGGATACGGTAAAAATCGCGAAACCTTCCCTTCACGAACTGGACCTGTATTTGATCCTATCGCTCCTGCAGAAAATGTGGTAGACGCTACCTTTACCTTTCTTTTTGAAGCAGGAAGAGTTAATCGGATTTATTTGCAGCAACTTCAAAATAAATCCTTGCCAGGTTTAGAAACAGTGTTAGAGAAAGTAAGCAATCAAGTATTTAGTAATTCCATGCCTAAAGGCCTTGGTGTGGAAGTCAAACTGATGACTGAAGCCAAATTGGTGGATCACTTGATTGCCTTGTCAAAAAATGCAGGTGCATCGCAAACCGTTCGTGCATTGGTTCGAAATCAATTGCGCCTACTAAGCACTAACTCGGGTTCATTCTCTATCCTCTTGCAAGCACACCGAGATTACTTGAAGCAAAAGATTGAGGCCTACCTAAGCCTGCCTGAGGAATTGACTCCTCAGCAAGTGCTCAACATCCCAGATGGAGCTCCCATCGGTATGGAAAGCATGACTTGTGACTTTCACTAAGATCAACCAAGGCCAGGAATTCCTGGCCTTAGTTTTTTTATACTCATT
>CAMCBC010000035.1 GCA_945872775.1 Spirosoma fluviale
TTCTGGGATTTTGTGGAACTCCCTTCCCAAATCTTTGAAAATTGGTGCTATGAAAAAGAGTGCCTTGACCTGTTTGCAAAGCATTACCAAACTGGAGAAGTTATCCCAGCTGAGCTAGTAGAAAAAATAAAGAAGGCTGCCAATTTTCAGCAAGGCTACATGACCCTTCGTCAACTGAGCTTTGCGCTTTTGGACATGGCCTACCATAGTCAAGACCCTAGTCAAATTGGAGAAATCAAGGCCTTTGAAAAAGAAATTTTAAAGGCTACCGAATTGCTTCCTTCCGTAGAAGCTACGCGGATAAGCACAAGTTTCTCCCATATTTTTCAGGGCGGCTACGCTGCGGGATACTACAGTTACAAATGGGCAGAGGTACTGGATGCCGATGCCTTTGAACTATTTCAAGAGAAGGGCGTTTTCAATGCCGAAACTTCGCTTTCCTTTGAAAAAAACATCCTTTCAGCAGGAGGCAGTGAGCATCCCTCCCTCTTGTATGCACGATTTAGAGGGAGAGAACCAAAACCAGATGCCCTACTCAAGCGTAGTGGATTGGTAGTAGGGTAAAACTATCCCATTTGTTAACCAGAATCGAAGCTTATTTCTATGAAAGCTAAAACCCTACAACTACCTCCCTACCTCAAGGCTTTGGCGGTTTTGTCCTTGTTGACGGTGGTGATTTTCATACTCATCGTAGGAAAATCAATTCTAATTCCCTTGGCTTTGGGCGGGTTTTTCGCTGTGCTCTTTACTCCAATGAGCTTATTTTTAGAGCGATACCGGTTTCCAAGAGTACTTTCAAGCCTTATTTCCCTGGTGGTGATGGTAGGCCTAGTGATAGGATTGCTGAGCTTTATAGTGGGCAATTTGATTAGTTTTTCCAATGACTTCGCAAATGTAACTTCTCGCATCACAACGTTAATTCAGGATATAGACGGTTTTACTAGCTCAAAACTCGGTTTTCGGGAAAAATTAGCAGATCAGTTGGACCCGGATGCGCTACTTGGACTTCTAAATAAAAATAGCAGTAGCATTTCCTCCTTTGCCATCGCTGCGATCGGATCTTTGAGTAGCCTAATCCTTATTCCGCTGTTCATGTTTTTCTTTTTGCTCTATCGAGATCACTTAGTTCAAGTTTTGGTTTCCATCTATAGAGATAACGATCCCATGCTGGTTACTCAAAAAATCGTGGGACTTCGAAAGGTGGTTTTGAATTACATCTCAGGTGTAGGAAAAGTGATGGTGATTCTTGCCATTTTGAACGTCACCGCCTATTCCATCATTGGAATAAAACATGCTGTTTTCTTTGGAATCATTGGAGCTATTCTGAATATCATCCCCTATGTTGGCCCATTTATAGGCGCATTACTTCCGATGAGCTATGCTTTTTTAACAATGGAAAGCCTTATTTCTCCACTTTTGGTCCTTGGTGCCTATCAGGCGATTCAAGTACTCGAAGGAAATTTCCTAACCCCAAAGATTGTAGGAAGTCAAGTCAATTTGAATGCATTCATTACCCTTCTTGGCCTCCTATTGGGAGCCTCCATTTGGGGTGTTGCAGGGATGATTTTGATTATTCCAATACTAGCCATCCTTCGGGAAATTTTTGACCTTTCCGATTCCACCAAACCCTATGCTTTGCTCTTGGGAGAAGAGGTAAAAGCAAATACACCAAAACCAACTCAAGATGAAAAATCTGATCAGTAAACTCCTTCTTTTCATTCCAATCCTTTGGATAGGATGCGATAGCGTAGATGACCAAAAAGGCAGATTCCTGCTCAAAGGCAATAAAAAAATGGAGGAGAATGATCCAAAAACTGCCTTGGGATTCTATGAAGAGGCCATTGCCTTAGATTCTAATTTTAGTGATGCCTATTACAACAAAGGGATGGCACACCTGCGATTGAACCAGCTTGAGGAAGCCATTCAGGATTTCGGCAAGACTTTAGAGAAAAATCCAACCTATGTGGATGCGGTGTTTCAGCGTGGATTGGCTTACCTGGACCTCGGTGCCAATTACAATGCAAAAGAAGATGCCTCTCGTATGGTATCCGAAAGCCCAAGCGATTGGAGGTCCTATTTTTTGGCGGGACTTACCGAAGAGAAACTCAAAAACTATCCTGCAGCGCTCCAATCCTTCCAAAAAGCTTCCGAGCTAGCTCCTAAGAATTCAGACCTCCTAGTCAACCAAGCCACCATTTACTTCTATCAAAAAGAGTACGAATCCGCCAAGTCGGTATTGGTAAAGGCAGAAGAAATCAATCCCTTGGAGCCGAATCTACACAACTTGAGATCCATGATTTCCTTTGAGGAAAAAGACTATATAGGAGCAGTGAAAGCAGTAGAAAAAGCAATCGCTTTAGACAATCGACAGGCCTATTTTTACAACAATCACGGGTTGTACCTCCTCTACAGCAATCAATTAGAGGAAGGTCTTGCTTTAATCAATCAAAGTTTGGCGATGGATTCCAAAAATCCATTTGCCCTTCGCAACAAAGGCATCTACTACACCCTGAGTGGAGACAAAGTAAGTGCCTTGAGTTATTTGGAGGAATTGGCCATAAGCCATCCCGACATGGACTTAGTTTCCGAATATTTAGCCAAAGCAAAGGCCTTGTAACGTTTTCTGAAAGGCTCGAAACCCACTTTAAATACCGAACTCAACTTGGAAAAGCCCAAACCAGTAATTTGTGGTTTGGCTTAATTGAAAAAGGTTATTTGCACAAAAAAAGCCGTAACAAATTACTCGTTACGGCTTCCCTTGATTTTGGTTCAATTATGCTTTTACCTTAATCAAATTCAAGGCACTACCTGCCTTAAACCATTCGATTTGACCTTGATTGTAGGTATGGTTGGCCACCACTGTATGTGAAGTACCATCCGCATGATGGAAGACAACTTCCAATGGCTTTCCAGGTGCAAAAGCGGTCAATCCGTTGATATCGATCACATCGTTCTCCTGAATCAACTCGTAGTCAGCAGGATTAGCAAAAGTCAAGGCAAGCATCCCCTGCTTTTTCAAGTTAGTCTCGTGAATACGCGCAAAAGACTTCACCAAGATTGCACGAACACCTAGGAATCGAGGTTCCATGGCTGCATGCTCTCTAGAAGAACCTTCTCCATAGTTTTCATCTCCTACTACAATCGAACCAATACCTGCCGCCTTATAAGCACGCTGGGTTGCTGGTACTTCACCATACGCACCAGTCAATTGGTTTTTCACCGAGTTGGTGGCATCGTTGTACGCATTGACAGCTCCGATAAGCATGTTGTTGGAGATGTTGTCCAAATGGCCTCGGTACTTCAACCAAGGACCTGCCATGGAGATGTGGTCCGTGGTACATTTTCCTTTGGCTTTGATCAACAATTTCAATCCTTTCAAGTCGACACCCTCCCAGGCAGCGAATGAATCCAATAGTTGCAAACGATCTGAAGTAGGCGCCACCAACACCTGAACTGTTGATCCATCAGCGGCAGGAGCTTGATAACCTGCGTCTTCTACAGCAAAGCCTTTGGTTGGCAATTCCAATCCTCTAGGCTCATCCAAGCGTACTTGATTGCCTTCAGAGTTGGTCAAAGTATCTGTAAGTGGGTTGAATGTAAGGTCTCCAGCAATGGCTAGCGCCGTTACAATCTCTGGAGAAGCAACAAACGAGTGCGTGTTTGGATTTCCATCCGCACGCTTCGCAAAATTCCGATTGAAGGAAGTGATGATGGAGTTACGCTCCTGCTTTTCAGCACCATGTCTCGCCCACTGTCCGATGCAGGGTCCGCAAGCGTTGGCAAGTACTACGCCACCCATCTTGTCGAAAGTATCCAAAAATCCATCTCGAGCGACCGTAAAGCGAACTTGCTCAGATCCTGGAGTGATGGTATACTCGGACTTGGCTACCAACATCTTATCTACAGCCTGCTGCGCCAAGGAAGCGGCTCTAGAAATATCTTCATAAGAGGAGTTTGTGCAAGAACCAATCAAACCTACATCCAATTTTGCTGGCCATCCGTTTTCTTTAACAGCCGCAGCGAACTTAGAAATAGGCCAAGCCAAATCTGGTGTAAATGGACCATTTACATGCGGCTCCAACTCAGAAAGGTTGATTTCAATTACCTGATCGAAGTACAACTCTGGTTGCGCATATACTTCAGGGTCACCAGTCAAGTGCTCCGCGATGCCATTGGCTAGTTCCGCGATATCAGAACGGCCTGTACCGGATAGGTAGGCAGCAGATTTTTCGTCGTAACCAAAAATAGAAGTTGTCGCGCCGATTTCAGCACCCATGTTACAGATGGTTCCTTTTCCTGTAGCGGAAAGGGAACGTGCTCCTTCACCAAAATATTCAACAATAGCGCCAGTACCGCCTTTAACGGTCAAGATACCTGCCACTTTTAAGATCACATCTTTTGCAGCTGTCCATCCGGATAGCTTGCCTGTCAACTTCACACCAATCAATTTTGGAAACTTCAGTTCCCAAGGCAATCCTGCCATCACATCGCAAGCATCTGCACCACCCACACCAATTGCGATCATCCCTAGACCACCCGCATTAGGCGTGTGGGAATCAGTACCAATCATCATTCCACCTGGGAAAGCATAGTTTTCCAACACTACTTGGTGGATAATGCCAGCTCCTGGCTTCCAGAAACCGATTCCATATTTATTGGATACAGAGGCAAGGAAATCATACACCTCCTTATTCTTATCTTTGGCTTTGCTCAAGTCTTTATCTGCACCAATTTCCGCTTGGATCAAGTGATCGCAGTGAACCGTAGAAGGTACCGCAACTTGAGAACGACCGGCTTGCATGAATTGCAAAAGCGCCATCTGTGCAGTGGCATCTTGCATCGCTACGCGATCAGGTTGAAAATCTACATAGGAGGTTCCTCTTTTAAATGCCTGACTAGCAGCCCCTTCACTTAAGTGGGCGTAAAGAATTTTTTCAGTCAATGTAAGCGGTTTGCCCACTACCTTTCGTGCCGCTGCGATGCGAACTGGGGTTTGTGCATAGACCTCTTTGATCATTTCGATATCAAAAGCCATCGTTTGTATAGTTTATGGAGTAAATGGTTCAAATTTCCGACTGCGAATATAGGAAAAAGCAACAAAAATGGTAACGAACATTCCCGAATAAGGGTTGCCTTAATGATTCGAATTATTCGCCTAGGCTACCTAGGAATTGAAGTGTGTCCACCCCATCCGCATAATCCCAAGGTTGCGGGCATTGTGTTTGGCCAAAGGGAACAATTCCTGGCAGATCCATTGCCGGATTTCCAACCACACATTGAATCTTGGAATCGAGATCCTTCAACTTCGTTTTTAGTTCGTGCTCTTCGGAATAGATTTCATAAAAAAGTACGCCTATGGGCGAAACCAAATCAGTCGATTCTTTAAGCAAAAGAAATCCATTGTCTAAGTGCGGGGTACGATTGACCAAGTAAATGGATTTATTGTACTCGTAATTATTGAAGTACTTGTGATGATTGCCCACCCAAGAAAAGGATTCAAGGGCATCGAGTAAGTCCGTCAGCTGCTCTTGATTTTTGACAAAAACCTTGGATACATTTCTACAGCCAAGGCCGAAGTAATCAAAAATATCTTTTCCTAAAGCCTGCAAATCGGCCGTAGATTCATCTCCTCGAAGAATGGCTACAGAAGTTCGATTGGAACGGATCAGGTGCGGATACTTTCCAAAGTAATAGTTGAAATACCGGGCTGAGTTATCGCTTCCCGTAGCGATGTAGGCTTGCTTATTTTTCAGCATGTCTTCGACTTGAATTCGATCTGAAAAACGTGGTTCTATCTTTTTCAATTCCTGAATCAACCAGAGTGGTAGCGCAGCATCTTGAGAACTTAATTTGACACATGCCGAATGGCCAGCAATCAACACCGAAAGAAGGTCATGAAAACCAACCGCAGGAATATTTCCTGAAAGCATCAAGCCTACTTGTTTGGGAGACCTTGGATCAAGAGATGTATAGGCGGCAAGCCATTTTTCCAAGGCTCGAGCGTCAAGCATCACTCGGATCCCTTCGAGTGCTTGCTCCAATGAGCGCTGTGTAAACCAGGCGTTCTGATTTTCTGCCTGTCGAAAGAAGGGGGATTTTTCATCCTCCGATAAATTGGAAAGCCGAATCCCTAGTTGAACAAAGGCCAAAATTCGATCAGAAAGCGTAAAATCTGGGTTCATTTGACAAAGGTATCCAAAAAAAAAGCCCTTGGAATAATTTTAAATTAATTAGTGTGACAACTTTTTTATTGCGAAGGTGTTTAGGAGATTGTAACTTTGTATTCAAATTTGAATTCCTATGGCAATAATGATAACAGACGAATGCATCAATTGCGGTGCATGCGAACCTGAATGTCCCAACACAGCAATTTATGAAGGAGGAGTAGAATGGACTTGGGCTGGTGGTACCAACCTGAAAGAAGTCTCTCTTCCAGATGGCAGTGTTGCTGCTGGCACAGCCAAGCAAACTCCCGTTTCTGATGAGTTTTACTACATCGTATCGGAAAAGTGCACCGAATGCAACGGCTTCCATGAAGAGCCCCAGTGTGCTGCAGTATGCCCTGTGGACTGCTGCGTAGATGATCCCGACCATCGAGAAAGCGAAGAAGTATTGCTTGCTAGAAAAGCATTTCTTCACGGCGAATAAATTTTATGACAACCGAATAGGGCTGTTTCTGAGAAGGAACAGCCTTTTTTTATGTCAATCGGATCCTAACCTTTAGAACGCCTCACTTTTTAAAGCGATGTGAAAAAATAATTGAGCCAAAAGCTATCTTTCTAGAATTCAATTGAATAGGCCCTCAGAAGCCCCAATACGAAGACCTGCTCCGGTTCGTTAATTTGTTTAACTCAAAGAGGTTTGTATCGGATTTGAAACAACTTGTACCCTAATTTTTACAGATTTTCAAAAAAAAGCAGGGTTTGGTTTTGAATTCTAAGTTGCTTTTAGCTTATCTTAGACCCGTTATTAATACATTCCAAACCTTAATCCCTAGAACATTGGAAGATCACCGAGGATACGATAGAGAGGAAATTTTCTCTAAGAAAGTGAAAGCAGGAAAGCGAACCTATTTTTTTGATATCAAGTCAACCCGTGGCAACGATTATTACCTTACCATCACTGAAAGCAAGCGCAGAATGGATGGAGACAACTTCAGCTACGAGAAACACAAAATCTTTTTGTACAAGGAAGATTTCTTAAAGTTTGTCAATGCATTGAATGAAGCAGTAGATCATGTGAAAAACGATTTGCTTCCTGACTTTGATTTTGAGCAGTTTGAAAATGAAGAATCTGAGAACGAAGTAAATAATGACCTTCGCTGGGAATAATCCAGTTTGAGCACATTAGGGATACACATTCAATTCCAATATATTTGAGGAGGCTTCTGCCTCCTTTTCTTTTGATACCATGCAGCGGTTTTTTATCTACCTCATTCTTTCCTTTCTCACCTTCCTGTTGTTTGGCTGGTATTTTTCTGCTATTTCCTTCTATTTGGTTACCTCACTCATCCTAGCTGCATTGCTTAGGCCGCTGACCAATAAAGTGAACGAAGTTCATATTCTAGGACAGCACATTCCGCGAGCCATTGCTATACTGGCTTCCTTTGCCACTGTACTATCCATCGTATTCCTGCTAGGGCTCCTATTCTTTCCCTTAATCAATCGCCAAGTCATTTTGTTGAGCGATTTGGACTTAGACAGCATTTACCTCCAACTAGAAGTTCCCCTTGAGAAGCTCGAGCGGTTTTTGATGAAGTACCAACTGATTGAGAACAAAAAAGGCATCCTTCTTGAGGAATTACGCTTATCGGTTAAAAGTGTGCTCCAGAAATTCGACATTGGAGGTTTCATTTCCAGTGTCATTTCAGTCACCACCCAGGTTTTCATTGGGACAATGGCAATTGCTTTCATCACTTTTTTTCTTTTACTCGAAAATGGACTTCTTCGCAGAAATCTTTTAAATCTTATTCCAAACGCCTATTTCGAATTATCCGTAGCCACGTTTACCAAAGTTGAAAAATTACTTTCCAATTACCTTTTTGGATTATTGCTGCAAGTCTTGGCCATTTTCTTACTCGCTGCTTTGGGCCTGAGTTTAGCAGGCGTAGAATATGCCTTGACTATTGCGCTGTTTGCTGCGATTACCAATATGATTCCTTACGCTGGACCGCTATTGGGAACAGTTTTTGGCATTGTGGTGGGAATTTCAACAGGAGATTTTTCGACAGACAGCGATTACAGTTTTTTCTTAGTCAAAATCATCACTGTTTTTACAGCAGTTCAAATCACAGATAATCTGCTAATACAGCCAGTAATTTTTTCCAAATCGGTAAAAGCGCATCCCCTTGAGATATTTGTTATTATCTTTGCCGGAGCAAAAATCGCAGGAATCCTAGGGATGATATTTGCCATACCCGTTTACACCATTTTCAGAGTATCGGTCTTGGAATTTTACAGTGGGTACAAGTCCTACAAAATATTTAAAATTAAAGCAACGAATTAATGGCATTACAATGTGGCATAGTAGGTCTCCCCAATGTGGGCAAATCTACCTTGTTTAATGCGCTATCAAGCGCTAAAGCTGAAGCAGCTAACTTTCCCTTTTGCACCATCGAACCCAATGTCGGGGTAGTTTCCGTACCTGATTCCAGACTTCAAGAACTCGAAGCATTGGTAAATCCACAGCGCGTAGTGCCTACCATAATTGAGTTTGTGGATATCGCAGGATTGGTGAAAGGTGCTTCCAAAGGAGAAGGCTTGGGAAATAAATTTTTGGCCAACATTCGCGAAGTTGATGCCATCATCCATGTCATCCGTTGCTTTGAAGACGAAAACATTGTTCACGTGGCAGGTGGAGTAGATCCCCTATTCGATAAGGAGGTCATAGATACCGAGCTCCAACTTAAGGATCTAGAATCGGTAGAGAAAAAGATTCAACGAATCGAAAAAATTGCCAAGTCCGGAGATGCCAAAGCGAAAACAGAATTGGAAACCTTACTTCAATTTAAGGATGGCCTAACCGCTGGACTCAATGCCCGGGCCATTGACGTAGAAAAAGAAGACTTAGAAGCCGTCAGGGATCTGCATCTCCTCACCATAAAGCCCGTGTTGTATGTGGCCAATGTGGATGAATCCAGTATCCATACAGGCAATGCCTTTGTGGAGCGCTTGCGCGAAAAAGTAAAGGAAGAGCATGCAGAAGTCATTGTACTCTGTGCAGCCATCGAATCTCAAATCGCAGAATTCGATGATCCTGAAGAAAAAGACATGTTCCTAGATGAATATGGACTCAAAGAAAGCGGGCTTAACCGTTTGATTTATGGGGCCTATACCCTACTCAACTTGATCACCTACTTTACTGCCGGCGTACAGGAAGTTCGCGCATGGACCATTCGCAAAGGATGGAAGGCTCCACAAGCTGCTGGGGTCATTCACACCGACTTCGAAAGAGGGTTTATTAAAGCTGAAGTAATTGCTATCGCTGACTACAAACAATTTAAGACCGAAGCAGGTTGTAGAGAAAACGGCAAAATATCCATCGAAGGCAAGGAATATGTGGTTCAAGATGGTGATATCATGCATTTTAGGTTCAATGTTTGATTTTTGCTCTAAATTATGTGTAGCTTTGCATAAATATTTCTAATAACCAGATTTAGAGCATTTTGCTCACTATTGTTTCATTTTATTTTTAAAACCGTGAGAGTACGACTAATATTTTCTCTAAAAAACAAAGGTTCTTTTTTGCCTTTTCACCACCAGTATATTCTGGCTCAATTCCTCAAGGGACTGATCGTCAAAGGAGGAAAAGAGGAATTCTACAACTACAATTTCTTTAATTTTTCGGGATTGAAGGGACAAACCAAGGTCAGCCGTAGTGGTTTACACTACTACTCTAGCTTGGTGACGCTTGTGCTTTCTTCTCAGAGTGAGGAGTTTATTGATTACTTGTTGGAACAGGTTTTTGCAGCTCCAAAAATTGAGCTTGGCAATTTGATCCTCTCCCCAGAATATACGGAGCTAGAAACTGAACCAATTCTGGAGGCTTCAAACAAGTTTGTATGCATCTCCCCTTTGGTATTGATCACACCGGCCTTCAATGAAGAAGCGGGCAAGCGATTTATCAATCCAGACAGCGACGAATTTTCTGATTTACTTTACGAATCAACCTTGACGCGTATGGAAAAATCAGGATGGTATACCCCAGAACAAATGGAGTCTTTCTTCAAATTTCAGGTAGTACCAGACATGGTCTATGTCAATAAATTGAAAGAGCAGCAGAAGAAATTTGCACGCATTTATGCCGTGTACGACCTCGATGTAAAATACGAAGTGAGAGGCTACACGCTTCCATTTACGCTCTATGCAGCACCTGAAGTACAAGATTTTGTATTCAAGTGTGGATTAGGTGCCTTTACCCACAAGGGTTTTGGAATGATGGACTTGGCGACGCATCCTGCCGACAATAAAACTACCCCTTATAAGTTTAAGAGAGAAGGTTTTGTGCCTTACAAGGCAACTGGAGAGCGAGTTCGTCAAAATGTAGCTCCTACTGAAGAAGAATCTGAAGCAAGTACTGAGGAATTTTAATTCACTCTTAGCCTTATCGAATAACCCCCAAAATTAAAATTTTGGGGGTTATTTTTTTATCTAAAAAGAGTTAAAGTCTTCGCCTATTGGGCTGCAGGTACACATAACCCACCAGCTGATCGTAGCGAGATCCAAGCGCCCGGTAATACACCAAAATCTCATACTCATTTTCAGTTTGGAAATAACTCCCTTCTAAAGGTTCCAAATCCAATTTACCTCCTCCTAGATCTGTCGCATACTGGTAGTCATACCATCCCTGCTTCAACAGTAAGGAGGTGCTGTATACCTGCTTCTTGGAATCGTAAACCAAGGTAGCTTCAGGTGCTTTGCCCCACTGACTGAGGGCTCCCATGAGCTTGATGGTTTTCCCGGGCGCATCATTCAAGTAAAAAGTAGTGTAGATGTATTCACTCTCCAATTCAGGATCCCCTCCGGGACGGTCGTTCGTTTGCACTACATATTGCCCATTTAGGTCCAAATACTGCGCATAAGCTCCACTAGGGCGAGGAAGATCTACCCTTGCCTCCGCAGAAATTAACGATTCTTCCACCTTGATCGAAGCCACATTCACTCCTGTAGCACGGATAAACCGTAAATCTAAAAATCGAAATTCATTACCCGCTCGGAAGGTACTCTCCCCTTCAAAGGGTTCGTAGCGGATCAACTTGGAGTTTTGGTTCAAAAAAGTAGGCTTGGAGAGAAATTTCACATTATCCCAGCGTTGATTTTGCCGCATGTACACCTTGACCTGAGCAAGAGGATCAATCACCTCCAAGTTACTGTAGTTCACCGTTGCATTGATTTGCTGCAAGGAACGACGATCTTCTGTCTGCACTGGAGGCACCAGTTGTGCACCTACAGCAGCTAGATTTTCTACGATCATAAACCTCCGCGTGAAGATGACCGCATTTTCATCCCGGTTCTTGTAGACTTTTAGCAGGTAATTTCCGGATTTACTTACCCTAGGAATAGTAAACGAGTACCGGATATAGGGCATCCGTGTATTCACAGAATAGGCATATTCCAACACATTGTACTCGTTAAATGCTAACGAAAAATCAGTGTCCTTCAAGGCCGATTTTTTCCAATCTGCATCGCAATGCACCAGTTTGGCTGTGTACAACTCGGGATCATAGGACAAATCATCAAACAACACCACCAAGGATTTGGAATCCGTCAATGAAATTACAGGAGATTGTAGCTGACTTTCAGTTCCTGCTCCCTGGGGAAACATACGGACCGATAAAATATGGTCTACGAATACTTTATCTTCTAGAACTTGCCCATTGCTCAATTGTGGCAGGGCTAGAAAGAGGATGAATTGTAGTCGTAATTTCATTTGAGCATCGTTTGTTTGGCAGGCTATACTTGCTGTTGAAGCTGGGAGATTTGATCTACCAAGTTCTCCCAAGACAAATTGGAAGCTTGAAGGGATTGATCCACTTGTTGGTAGCTGGTTTGGATTTTTTGAGCCTGAATCTCATCCAAATACAAGGCTGGATCTGCCAATTTATCTTCCAACTCCTTCTTTTTACCCTCCAGCTGACTGATTTCTTTTTCGATCAGTTGCAACTGCTCTTCCAATTTTTTCAACTCCCGTTTGGCTTGCTGGGAATCTTCTTTGCTTTTTGGGGTAGCTACTTCCGCTTTAACCGGCTTTGGGGCAGCTACTGTGGCAGGAACTTCCACCTGCTGGCTTCTCCAAAACTCGTATTCCTCGTAGGTACCTGGATATTCTTTAATTTCGTGCTGTTCGATGTACCAGATCTTGTTGGCCACACCTTTGATAAAGTGACGGTCGTGGGACACCGTGATAAAAGTACCTTCGTATTGCTGCAAGGCCTGAATGAGGATATTTACCGATTGAAAATCCAAGTGGTTGGTCGGTTCATCGAGCAATAGAAAATTAGCCTCAGAAATTAGTGTTTTTGCCAAGGCTACCCGTGATTTTTCTCCTCCTGATAGCACCTTAATTTTCTTGTAGACTTCCTCGTTGGAAAATAAAAAGCATCCCAGCACCCCTCTCAGCTCCATTTCTGTTTTCCTACTACCCGCCTGAGACATTTCCTGAATGATCTCGTTGTCCAAGGTCAATGCCTCCAGTTGGTGTTGCGCAAAAAAGGCCTTAATCAAATTGTGTCCTTCCACCCGTGAGCCCTGCCCTACCTCCGTGCCAGCGATGATGCGGAGTAGCGTAGACTTCCCTTTTCCATTGGCACCTATCAAAGCGATTTTATCACCCCGTTCAATTCGAGCACCGGTATTTTTCAAAATGGTCAGGTCCCCATAAGCCTTGGATACCTTGTCCAAGGTAATCACGTCCCTCCCTGATTTTTGGGAAAACTTAAATTTAAAGTTCACAAAGGCTTCGTCGTTGACCACTTCGTGAACGCGGTCCAACCTGTCCAAGGCCTTGATTCGGGATTGCACCTGGTTGGACTTGGTAGCCTTGGCACGAAATCGCTCAATGAACTTCTCCGTCTGTTTGATCATCTGCTGCTGGTTCTCAAAGGCATTTTGCTGCAGCTCCATGCGGAGTTTCTTCTCCTCTTTGTAGAAGGAATAGTTGCCCGCATAAGCCGTCAAGGTCTCGTTGGCTACTTCTACGGTGGTGCTGATGCAGTTATCAAGGAAGGTTTGGTCGTGAGAAACCACGATGACTGCCCCTTCGTAATTTTTCAAGTAGTTTTCCACCCATTGTATGGAAGGAAGGTCAAGGTGGTTGGTCGGCTCATCCAGCATAAGTAAGGATGGCTTTTCCAAGAGCAACTTCGCGAGCATGACCCGCATTCTCCATCCTCCGGAAAATTGGCGTAGCGGCTTTTGAAGGTCGCTCGTTTGAAAACCAATTCCTTCCAGCACTTCTTCAGCCTTGGCTTTGATGGTGTAACCCTCGTTGGACTCAAATCGATCCTGCAAAAAAGCCAGCTTGTGGATCACTTCATCCGAATAATCGGTTTCCATCAATTTCAAGACCTTCTCAATTTCCTCTTGGATGGCCAAAGTTTCTTTGAATGCCGCCAAGGCCACATCCAATATGCTATCGTCCGATTGGTAGGAAAGCAAATCCTGATTCAAAAATCCAAGGGTACAGTCTTTTGCTTTTTGTACATCGCCAGAAGACGGAAGGTAGTCGCCGTTGATGATTTTTAGTAAGGTGGATTTGCCGGTACCATTTTGACCCACTAGTCCAATTTTGTCTTTGGGTTTGATGTGTAGGTTGGCATTTTCGTACAGCGCACGGCCGCCAATAAAGTATGAGAGGTTACTAATCGATAACATGGCGCAAAAATAACCAATACCCTGCTCTAATCTGAATCATTCTCTGAAGTATTCGGTTAAATTTACCCAAAATTCAAGCACATGAACGCTCTCCTTCGATTCTCCCCGACACTTTTAGCAGTTGTCCTCGTTTCCTTTTCCGCTTGCAAAGAGGAAAAAGGCGCTTCTGAAGCAGGTCCACTTGGTCAAAAAATATCCATTTCGAATGCCAAAGCGGATATTCAGTTGGACAAACTCCAACTCCCAGAAGGCTTTAGCATCGACGTTTGGGCGGCAGAGGTACCGAATGCACGCTCCATGGCGGTCTCCGAATCGGGGATTGTTTTTGTGGGCAATCGTCAAGAAAACAATGTATATGCTTTGGTTGACGAAAATGGGGATGGCAAGGCGGACAGCAAATATGTGTTGGCCACTGACCTCCGCATGCCCAATGGGGTTGCGGTTAAAGATGGAGACTTGTATGTGGCAGAAGTGTCGCGGATCCTTCGATTCAAAGACATTGAAAACAACTTGACCAAGCCCAGCTACGAAGTAGTCTACGACGGTTATCCTGACGAAGCGCACCACGGTTGGAAGTTCATCGCCTTTGGCCCAGATGGCATGCTCTACGTTCCGGTAGGTGCACCTTGCAACATTTGTGTGTCTGAGGACCCTATTTTTGCGAGCATCACTCGATTGGATGTGAGCAAGCCAGGTGCGAAACCGGAAATCTATGCAAATGGCGTGCGAAATTCGGTAGGAATGGCCTGGCATCCAGAGACCAAGGAACTTTGGTTTACCGACAATGGACGTGACATGCTTGGTGACGATACGCCAGACTGCGAACTCAATAAAGCCACTGCACTAGGGCAGCATTTTGGTTACCCCTACTGGCATGCGGGTACCATCAAGGATCCGGAAGTAGGTTCAGAGGGAAAGGAAGCTTCCTTCTACACCGAACCAGAAGCAAAGCTTGGCGCACATACGGCACCGTTAGGATTACGATTTTATACAGGCGATCAATTCCCTGCCAGTTACAAAAATCAATTGTTTATTGCCAAGCACGGAAGCTGGAATCGCAGTAAAAAGTCTGGTTACGAAGTGATCTTAGCCCGATTGGATGCAATGGGCAAGGTAAGTGCGCAAGAAGTGATGGTATCGGGATGGCTTGATCAAGCCACGCAAGAGGCCTGGGGCAGACCAGTAGATGTGCAGCAGCTGGCCGATGGCAGCTTATTGATCTCTGACGATGTAGCAAACTGCATTTATCGAGTGACCTATTCCATGTAATCCAAACAATAAAAGTTAAAAACAAAAAAGGCTGTCTCGCGACAGCCTTTTCTTATTTCAGCCAATCTGGCTTTGTGGTATCTACCTCTGCTTTGAGCTGATTGAGCAGGTTGTACAATCCAAAATAGGTACGGTTGATGTACAAACCGTGCTTGGAACCTCGGGCCTGACGGGAGCTTTTAAACATCTTGTCATTGGAAATTCGATCCCCTAGCAAAAAGATCTGCTCAAAGTACTTGTCATCAGCAAAATCAAAGCGGTCTACATGGAAGGGCTGCCCCAGCAAGGAGATCATTTCTTTAAAAACTCCCTTGAAATACAATTTCTCTTCTTCTGTATCCAAATCCGAGATAAACTCCAAATCATAAAAAATCTGATCTAATTCAACTGCATTCATCACTAGCTCCCGCTTGATCAAGGCAAAGTAGCCCTGATAAAAGTCTTCTGGTATGACCTTCACACATCCAAAATCGATAATACCCAGTGTCCCATCCTGTTGAATGATAAAGTTCCCTGGATGTGGATCTGCATGCACTTGCTTCAGGTTGTGCACCTGGTGGTGGTAAAAGTCCCACAAGGCCTGCCCTACCTGATTTCTCAGCGCTTGACTGGGTTTGGTATCCATCCATTCCTTGATGTGCTTTCCGGAAATCCAGTCCATGGTAATGATTCGATCCGAACTCCATTGGTCGTAGTAACTAGGAAATCGAAGGTTGGGAATATGACCACAGGCTTCAGAGATCTCTCGAGAACGAGCCACCTCCAATTGGGAATCGGTTTCTTCAATGAGTCGCTCCTCTACCTCTCCCATGTAATGGTCCAGCTCCTTTTCATTCATATTGAGTAGACGCAAAGCAAAAGGACGCACCAATCTCAGGTCGGAGGTTACTGAGTTGGCAATTCCTGGATACTGAATTTTTATGGCCAAGGTTTTGCCTTCTTTCGTCGCTTGATGAACCTGGCCAATGGAAGCTGCATTGACAGCAGATCGGGTGAAGGTATCAAATAGCTGCTCAGGGGTTTTCTGGAAGTACTTTTGAAAGGTTTTTACAACCAAGGGATAAGACAATGGCGGAGCAGAGTACTGCGCCATGGTAAACTTGTCCTGATAGGCTCTTGGGAGTAGATTTTTGTCCATCGACATCATTTGAGCCACCTTCAAGGCCGAGCCTTTGAGTTCACTCAAGGAATTGTAGATGTCTGTGGCATTATTTTGATGCAATTCATCCTTGTTCATGGAAGGATTGACCATCTTTTTGGCGTAATGCTTGACGTAATTCCCCCCTACCTTCGCGCCCGTGGAAATAAATTTGGCCGCTCGCTGCACTTTAGAAACAGGAATAGATCCCTGCTCTTTCAATTGGTCAGACATTGCTTATTTGCTTTGGTATAGAAACTTGGCCAAGTCTAAAAAAGAGTCTAAGGCACTTTTTCCCATCAAATCGAAGGCAAAATTGACTGACTTCTCGATGGCAGCATCTGTCTTCTCAAATCGCGGACTGTTATCGTCCAACCAGTAGCGAAACACAAAGCCCACTTGAAGCCAAAGTGCCTCGTCGTACTTTTCTGTAATCAAAGGCCGTGAAGCAATCTCTTGCGTTTCCTTCCCTTCAAGGATCAGTTCAGAAGCAAAATCAGAAAACTTCTCCTTGAATTCACGGGTATCTGTAGGGAGATTCTTAAAGGTCGTTACCTTATTCCCATAAAGTGAATGGAGGTAGGATCTATTTTTCTTCAGTTCCTCCACCCAAGTAAATAGGAAGGAGAGAAATTTCTCACGCACCGCATATTCCTTGTATACTTCCTGCTCTTCCAATTGACGGTGAGTTTCCTCAAAAAGCGCAACCCAAATCGACGATTTGATGACATCAAAGGAGGTGAAGTAGTTGTAAAACTCGACTTCGTTGATTTTTAAATCTTTGGCAAACTTGAAAATGGAAGCAGGTTCTTTGCCATGCTCAAGCACATGCGAAACAAATCCTTCCAAAATCAATTGACGATGATCTTTTTTCTCTTTCTTTTTTGCTGTTGCTGTGTCCATTTGGATTCTTTACGTATAGCTTGATAACACAGAAGGAGGTCCTCAGGTTTACCAGAAACAAAAAAAAGTCGGAAATTTCTTTCCGACTTTTCAAGTTCTGTATTTCTCCAATTAGGAGCTGACCTTTTCCACCACCAAATTATGGTTGGTGTAGATGCAGACATCTGCTGCGATATGCAAACTTTCGCGCACCATCTCCTCAGCAGATAGCTGAGGTGCAAACTTCTTTAGTGCCCGAGCAGCAGACTGGGCATACACACTGCCCGAACCGATGGTCGCAATCTCCATATCCGGCTCAATCACATCCCCATTGCCAGAGATGATTAAAATATCATCCTTATCTGCCACGATCATCATCGCCTCTAAGCGGCTGAGCATGCGATCCATGCGCCATTCCTTGGCAAGCTCCACGGCAGCACGCTTCATGTTGTTTCCGTAGGCGCCTAGCTTTTCTTCAAACTTGTCCAGCAAGGTGAAGGCGTCGGCAGTGGAACCAGCAAACCCGGTCACTATTTTGCCTCCTTGAAGCACTCTGATCTTCTTCACAGTGCTTTTGGCTACTGTATTGCCTAAGGTCGCCTGACCATCAGCACCGATGACAACCTCTCCATTGTGTCGAATGGCTACGACAGTGGTAGATTTAATTTTTTCCATGGGAAATTTATTTTTAGCATTCCAGTTTAGAACACCAGTTAAAGATGGGTTTCAAAAACCATACAAAAGCAAAAAGTCCTTGTGAACAGGACTTTTTGGCAGGTAACTTTTAAATTAAGATACGCACTGGATCTTCGAGCAAGCCTTTCAGGCTGAGTAGGAAGGCAGATCCCACTGCTCCATCGACCACACGGTGGTCACAAGAGAGGGTTACTTTCATCACATTGCCGATTTTCATTTGCCCATCCTTCACAATGACCGTTTCCTTGATTCCTCCCACTGCCAGGATGCAGGCATCCGGGGGATTGATGATAGCGGTAAACTCATCGATGCCAAACATCCCCAAATTGGAGATGGTGAAGGTATTACCTTCCCAATCCTTGGGTTGTAATTCTTTATTTTTAGCCTTTTGGCCCAATGACTTGGCTTGATTCGAAATCTGGGATAGCGACAACTGATCTGCAAAGCGGATCACTGGAACCAACAATCCCTCCTCTACGGCTACCGCCATGCCTATGTGGATGTGGTCGTTGTAGCGGATTTTATCTCCCAGCCAGCTGGAATTTACTTTTGGATTCTGACGCAAGGCCGCTGCAGCTGCTTTGATGACCAAGTCGTTGAAAGAAATCTTGGCAGTACCAAACTCATTCATGCTTTTTCTTGCCTCAATGGCCTTGTCCATGTTGATCTCCATGGTCAAGTAGAAGTGTGGAGCAGAATACTTGCTCTCTGCCAATCGCTTGGCAATGGTTTTACGCATTTGCGAAACCTTCTCTTCTCTAAAGCTCTCTTGGCCCAGTGCCGGAGCAATTGATGCTTGGCTTGAAGCTGCCTGAGCCTGAGGGCTAGCTGCTGCTGGCACAAAGGTTTCAATATCTCTTTTGACAATCCGTCCACCTTCACCGCTACCGGCTACTTGACGAATGTCTATTCCGGTTTCACTGGCTATCTTTTTTGCTAATGGAGAGGCCTTTACACGCTCATTTCCAGTTGAATTAGGCACTACTGCTGCAACTGGGACTTGAACCACTTCTGGAGCAGGTGATGCTACAGCTACTGGCGCTGCAGGACTGGCTACTTCCACAGGTGCAGCGATTGATGCTCCACCCTGATGGGAAGCCAAAAGACTTTGGT
>CAMCBC010000036.1 GCA_945872775.1 Spirosoma fluviale
GTTTAAAGGAGTAAACTTTAACTCTTATTTTGGTCAGTTGCGTTACACCTTCGACGACAAGTACATCGTAAGTGCGGTTGTTCGTCGTGACGGTTCTTCCCGTTTCGGTGAGAACGCTAGATACGGTGTATTCCCTGCATTCTCTGCTGCTTGGAGAGTTTCCTCTGAATCTTTCCTACAAGGTGCTACTTGGATCGACGATTTGAAGATCCGTGGTGGTTGGGGACAAATGGGTAACTCAAACAACGTAGATCCAAACAACCAATTCTCTTTGTTCGGAGGTGACATCGGATCATCTTCTTATGACATCACAGGCTCTAACTCAGGTGCTCAGATTGGTTTCAGAAGATCTCGTATCGGTAACCCGAACGCACAGTGGGAAACTGCTGTAACACAGAATATTGGTTTTGATGGTACTTTCTACAACGGTCGTTTAGATATTATCTTCGATTGGTGGAGAAAAGATACCAAAGACTTGTTGTTCACTGTTCCAATTCCATTGACTGCAGGTAGCAATGCTGCTCCTCCAGCAGTAAACATTGGTGAGATGTTGAACAGAGGTCTTGACCTTTTGGTAACAACCAGAGGTAACTTGACTTCAGATTTGACCTATGAATTGACTGTAACAGGTTCAACTTTGAAGAATGAGATCGTTGCGCTTGCTCCTGGCTTGAGTTTCATCACGTCTGTGAACCCTTCTTACAGAGGTATTCAGCCTATCCGTAACGCGGTAGGTCAGCCACTTTCTTCCTTCTTTGGATACAATACCCTTGGGTTGTTCCGCAATGCAGAAGATGTGTCTAAGCATGCTGTTCAGGACGGTAAAGCTCCAGGTCGTTTCAAGTTTGAAGACGTAAATAAGGATGGAACAATCACTCCTGCTGACCGTGTGTTCTTAGGTAATCCAGTTCCTGATTTCACAGGTGGTATGAACTTTACCATTGGTTACAAAGCATTTGATCTTTCTGCTTACTTGTACACTTCTATCGGTAACGAAATCTGGAACCAATCTCGTTGGTTTACTGACTTCAACCAGACTTTCGAAGGTGCTGCTAAGTCAAAGAGATTGCTTGAAGCATGGACTCCTCAAAACTTGGATGCAACTATTCCAATCGTAGAGCGTGTGTCTAACTTCTCTAACGCCAACGTAGCCAACTCGCATTACATTGAGGATGGATCTTACTTGAGATTGCAGAACTTGACCCTTGGTTATTCTGCTCCTGCAAGCGTATTGGAGAAGTTGAAGATGGAAAGACTGAGAGTATTTGGTTCTGTGAACAACCTATTTACCATCACTGGTTATGAAGGTTTGGATCCGGCAGTTGGTGGTGACGCTGACTTAACTTTCGGTATTGACGTAGGTAACTACCCAGTAACTAGAGGTTGGACTTTCGGTCTTAACTTGAGCTTCTAAGCTCAAACAATTAATTTTGAATCGAGTTATAGCAACTATAATTGATTAAACAAATGAACAATTTCAAATTAAAAATCGGTGCCCTACTTGCATCCGGAGCGATGCTAGTAGCTGTGAGTTGTAGCGAGGAGTTTTTGGAAGTCCCGCCGGTTGGTCAATTGGCTGAAGCCCAGCTTTCTACTTTAGCTGGTCTAGATGCATCTCTGATCGCGGCGTACTCCCAAGTAAACGGGCGTGGCAACAGGTTAGGATCCCCATCCAACTGGGTGTGGGGTAGTATTAGAGGGGGAGAGGCCAACAAAGGTACTGACCCAGGTGACTTTACGTCAATCAACCCAATCCAGCGTTTTGAAAACAACGCTGCTGGTGGTGATATTGGAGCAAAGTACAACGTAGCTTACGAAGGTATTGCTAGAGCGAACAACGTGTTGAGATTATTGTCTAAAGCTGGTACAACTGTGACAGCTAATGATCAAGCTCGTCTTTCTGCTCAAGCAAGATTCTTGAGAGCGCACTTCTACTTTGAGCTTACTCGTGATTACGATAAGGTCCCTTATGTGGACGAGTCTGTTGATTACGGTTCTGGTCTAGAAAAAGTAAAGAATGACAAGCCAATGTGGCCGTTTATCATCGCTGATTTGGAATTTGCGATCTCTAAGCTTCCAGCTACTCAGCCTCAAGTAGGTCGAGTAAACGTATGGGCAGCAAAGACCTACTTGGCTAAGGTATACATGTACACCAAGGAGTATGGAAAAGCAAAAGCGTTATTTGATGACGTAATCGCTAACGGCGTAACTTCAAATGGATTGAAGTACGGTTTGGTTCCTTACTACGATGACATGTTCCGTGGCAAGAACGATAACCACCAAGAGTCTATCTGGGCGTATCAGTCTGCTGCTAACACTGGTTCTGTGGCTAATGCAAACCCTGAGTTTGACTTGAACTTCCCTTACAACACCGGACCTGCTGGTCCAGGTAACTGCTGTGGATTCTTCCAGCCAAGCTTCACCTTTGTGAATGCATTCAGAACTAAAGACGGTCTTCCACTTTTGGATAAATCTTACAACACGGGTGCAAACCAAGTGAAGAACGACATGGACGTAGCTTCTGGAGCTGCTTTCACTCCAGATGCTGGCGAACTTGATCCTCGTTTGGATCATACTGTAGGTCGTCGAGGTATTCCTTATTTGGATTGGATGGATCACCCAGGTCAAGCTTGGATCCGTAACCAGCCAAACGCAGGTCCTTACTCTCCTAAGAAGTATGTGTATGCCAAGTCTGAGTCTGGAACTTTCCAGGACAACTCTTCTTGGACTCCAGGTTATACCGGTATCAACTTCATGATCATCCGCTTTGCAGACGTGCTATTGCTAGCTGCTGAAGCTGAAATCGAAGTCGGTAGCTTGGAAAAAGCCCGTGAGTATGTAAACAGAGTTCGTACTAGAGCGATCAATTCTGAAATCAAGAGAAGCAACGGTACTCCTGCTGCTAACTACAAGATCAGCACTTATACTGCTGCATGGACAAGCAAGGACACTGCTAGATTGGCAGTTCGTCACGAGCGTCTATTGGAGTTGGGTATGGAAGGTCACCGCTTCTATGATCTTCAGCGTTGGGGAACTGCCCAGGCTGAATTGGATTTCTACTTTGCTTATGATGGTGTGAAACTAGCTTCTGCCCTAGGTGGATCTAAGTACTCCGATAAGTTCAAGTTTGTTCCAATCCCTCAAGATCAAATTGACTTGGTAGGTAAGGATATCTTGGTGCAAAACCCAGGTTTCTAATCCCACAATACAATAAGCGTACAAAGAGAAGGTCTTTCGGCCTTCTCTTTTTTTTTGTTTGCCTTCCAATACTTTTTTTTCCAGTTGGGAAAATGTTATTTTTCTACTTCTAATTCCCCCTTTTCTTGATGAGAATTCATTCCAGCCTTCTAGCATTAGTACTTGGTACGCTTTTAATTTCTTGCCAACAAGACCAAACGCTCTTTGAACTTAAATCTCCCGAAGAAACGGGGATTACCTTTGCCAATCAGATCGTAGAATCAGATAGCTTCAACATCCTCACAGATGAATATATTTTTAATGGAGGTGGTGTAGCTACGGCAGATTTTGATCAGAATGGGCTTCCAGACCTCTTTTTTACAGGCAACCAAGTCGCCAATCGGCTTTACCTCAACCAAGGGGAATTCAAATTCGATGATGTCTCCGAACAGGCAGGGATTCTGGCAGAAGATAAGTGGTGTACGGGATCAGTTGTCGTAGACATCAACAACGACGGCTGGCCAGATATCTATGTGGCTACCGCCATGAAAAAAGGTCCTGGGGAGCGGAATAACTTGCTTTTTGTAAACCAAGGAAAAGATGCGCAAGGCAACATCAGCTTTAAGGAAATGGCTAGCCAGTACGGTATCGCTGACCCAGGCAATTCCATGGGTGCAGCATTCCTAGATTATGACTTGGATGGAGACTTGGATCTCTATGTGCTCAACAATGAGCAGCTAGCAGCAAAGCCTACCAACTTTAGGGCAAAAGTGACCGATGGCTCAGCTATCAATAACGACTCCTTTTACCGAAATAATGGGGATGGTACCTTTACCAACGTCACCCTTGAAGCAGGAATTACCTACGAGGGCTTCGGGTTAGGTCTTGCAATTGGTGATGTCAACAACGACGGTTGGCCGGACATCCACGTGAGCAACGATTACATCACCAACGACATCCTATACATCAACAATCAGAACGGCACCTTCACAAACCAAACCAAGAATTTGTTGAGGCACCAGAGCCAATTCTCCATGGGTTCTGATATGGCCGATGTCAACAACGATGGTCTACCCGATCTGATCACCATCGACATGCTCGGTGAGGATAGCTACCGGAAGAAAACTACCATCGGAAAAAATGTCTACCAAACCTATCTCAACAACGAGGAGTTTGGCTACGAATACCAATACGTGCGCAACATGCTGCACCTCAACAATGGCCCTGGACTTCCCTTCAGTGAAGTTGGGATGCTCGCAGGAGTCTACCAAACCGATTGGAGCTGGGCTCCCTTGTTTGCCGATGTAGACAACGATGGCAACCGTGATCTCCTGATCACCAATGGCTTTCCGCGTGACATTACCGACAAGGATTTTGCGAACTACCGTGCTGATGTCGGTAACATTGCCTCTACCCGCCAATTGTTGGACTCCATTCCCATCGTAAAAATTCCAAACTATGCTTACAAGCACAATGGAAACCTTGCTTTTGAAGACGTGGGAGAGGCTTGGGGGCTTAACCAACCTTCCTTTTCCAATGGAGCTGTGATTTTGGATCTGGACTTGGATGGAGATTTGGACTATGTGGTCAACAACATCAACGATCCTGCCTTTGTCTTTGAAAATAAGCTGAATGAGCAGGAGAAAAAGCCAAGTTACCTTCGCGTCAAATTACAAGGCCCAAAAAATAACGCTGATGGTCTAGGAGCTAAGGTTTGGGTCAAGTTTGGAAATGGAAAATTAGGTTACCAGGAGATGCAGGTGGTTCGGGGCTACATGTCTTCCACCGAACCTGTGCTTCATTTTGGATTGGATTCTGCCACGGTAGTAGATGAGGTCTTGGTGAAATGGGCGGATGGAAAACTCAGCTCTCAAAAGCAAGTTGCTGCCAATCAATTACTAAAAATTGCCTATTCCCAAGCAAGTCCAGGAACTGCTAACCTTGCTTTAGCGGAATTGGCTCAAGAAAGTCAACTCTTTGCAGAGGTATCTGATTCCTTAGGTATCAGCTATGTACATCAGGAGGTAGATAAAATCGATTACAATATCCAGCGGACGATTCCTCATAAACTTTCCCAGTATGGGCCTACACTTGCTGTGGGTGATTTGAATGGGGATGGGAGAGAGGATTTGGTGGTTGGCTCTTCTTCGGGATTTGCCCCAGTTTGGTACAGTCAAAATGGAAATGGTTCCTTCACGCAAAAAGCCTTGCTTCCGTCGGGAGAAAGCATCACCCAGGAGGTGACGGGCGTGCTATTGGTAGATCTGGATAACGATGCAGACTTGGACTTGTACTTGCTTTCAGGTAGTGCTGAATTTGTGCCTGGAGCTCCAGAATACCAGGATCGGGTATATTTCAACGATGGAAAAGGCAACTTTAAGTTGGATCCGATTTCCTCGATTGCCGTAGGAAATGGTTCGGTGGTACGTGGGGCAGACTTCGATGGAGATGGGTTTGTAGATGTATTTGTAGGAGGGCGTGCGCCCATTGGGCAATATCCGCTCCCTGAGAAATCTTTTCTTTTGAAAAACGAAAAGGGAAAGTTGACCGATGTGACCCAAACCTGGATTCCTGAATTGAATAACCTAGGCATGCTTACCGATGCACTTTGGTCTGATGTCAACCGGGATGGAAAGGTAGATTTGGTTGTGGTGGGAGAACTGATGCCGATAACACTTTTCTTAAACACTGGCAAGCGCTTTGAACTTGCCAAGAGCACCGGATTGGAAGGTTTTAGTGGTTGGTGGAATAGCATCATCTCTGCCGACTTGGATCAGGATGGAGACTCGGATTGGGTGGTGGGAAATATTGGTGCCAACAATCCTTTTCATCCTACTGCTACCCGTCCTTACAAGGTCTATGCAAAAGATTTTGATGCAAATGGCTCCGTAGATCCGGTTGCTTTTGCATTCTACAAAGATAAAATCGGTGGAAGTTACCAAGCCTTTCCTACTCATTTCTGGGATGATTTGACAGGACAAAGCCCCTTGTTTAGACGCAAGTTTGATCGCTACAAGCACTTTGCTTTGAGTACCGAACAAAACTTCTTTACTGAAGAGGAAAAGAAGGATGCTCGCGTGTTTACTGGAAATTACGATCGTTCTGCATGGGTAGAGAATTTGGGGAACGGAAAGTTTACCCTTCATGAATTGCCTTGGCAAGCGCAGTTGGCACCGATGAATGGAATGTTGGCAGAAGATGTGAATCAAGATGGATTCCTTGATCTGATTCAGGTAGGAAATGATTACGGCAATGAAGTATTTATCGGAAGGCTGGATGCATCCGTAGGCTGGGTATTTTTTGGCGATGGCAAAGGAGGTTTTACCTCCATTCCTGCAAGAGAAAGTGGCTTTGTAGTTCCTGGGGATGCCAAGGCCTTGGTCAAACTTGTACGAAGTGGTGGAGAAGCCTTGTATTTTGCATCGCAAAATAGGTCCAAACTATTGGCTTTTTCGGCGAAGCTGCAGGACACCAAGGTAGTGCAAATTCCAGTCGATGCCATGGCAGTGGAGTTGGTGCTCGCCAACGGCAAAAAGCAACGGATCGATACGAGTTATGGAGCAGGCTTTGGTTCCCAATCCAGTCGTACCCTTCACCTGCCTTTAGGACTAAAATCAGCCACGAAAATCAACTACAAAGGAGAGGCAAGTGCGCTTCCTTTATCCAAGTAATTAACGGTACAATTCTCCAGGTTTTGCTTGGCAGATATCTTCCATTAGTTCGGCAACTTTGTCGGTAACCGATTCGAAATAACGCCTCCCTTTTTCTGGGGAGGCTTTTTTTGGATTGCCAATTCCGGTGTCCTCCGACACTTCAGACCACTTTCGCTCTGCCCAGGCCCACTTTTCACGAATCCCTCGAATAACTGATTTTTTCTCAGTTCCCATCCCAGCCTCTTTTAGAGGTGCGACCAACTCCGGATGGAGGTGCTGAATTAGGGAAGTTTCCATTTCGTCCGCATGGTCGCCACCTTCCTCAAAGTACTGGCTTTTATCGAGTGCCTGAAACCAGTTGCAGGTAAATAACAGCATGTCTGGAAACTTGAGTCCCAATTCCCGTAGCATGGGCTGAAAGTTGTTTCCTCCATGGCTGTTGAGGATCAGTAATTTCTTCAATCCCTGGCGCTGCAGCACCACAATCAAATCTTGAAGGATGAGTAGCTGGGTGCTGGGATTGAGGTTGAGATCTAGGTAGATGTCAGCTTGCCCAGTATTTACCCCAAAGGGAACGGTAGGAAGTACCACTACCTTATTGCTTTTTGCCCAGGCTTTTCGGGCTCCCTCTTCAGCAATGGCATCTGCCTCATAGACATCAGTCCCGTAGGGAAGGTGGTAGTTGTGTGCCTCTGTAGCTCCCCAGGGCAACACTGCCAATTCGTAGCGAAAGGTTTGTAGGTCTTTCCAGCTGGCTTCTTTTAAAATATAGGGTCTCATGGATTTGTTTTCAGATTTGGACAAATGGAAGGGGTATTTCGGATCAAAAGTGATAATTTGTCTTCCAGATTCTAAAGTACAATCCATGTCGCAAAGAAGAAAGTTTATCAAGCAATCCTTGCTTGGATCCGCACTACTAATTCCTGGGATGGCTGCGCTCGAAAGCCAAGCTTCCCCTATCAAAAAATCAAGTGGAACTAAGCCCCTGATTCTATCCACTTGGAGCCACGGCTTGCCGGCCAATGCAGATGCATGGGCCAAACTCAAACAAACTGGAAGCATCCTGGATGCAGTAGAAGCGGGTGTTCGGAATACCGAATTGGATCTTGAAAATCTTTCTGTAGGACTCCAGGGATTGCCAGACCGAGAAGGGATCACCACCTTGGATGCCTCCATTATGCAGGGGGACGGTTCCTGTGGGACGGTGGCCTTTGTCAGACAGGTGAAGCATCCCATCTCCTTAGCTCGAGCGGTCATGGAAAAAACGCCACACGTGATGCTGGTAGGTGAAGGAGCTCGACAGTTTGCGATCGCGCAGGGATTTCCCATGGAAGCAGAGAAATTGAGTCCGAATGCCCAAAAAGAATACGACAAGTGGAAGGTGACTAGCCAATACAAGCCCATCATCAACATCGAAAATCACGACACTATCGGCATGATTGGCTTAGATGCTGCTGGGAAACTAGCAGGTAGTTGCACGACGAGTGGGTTGGCCTACAAAATGCATGGCAGGGTAGGAGATAGTCCCATAATAGGTGCTGGTCTATTTGTGGACGATGAGGTGGGTGCAGCCACAGCTACAGGATTAGGTGAGTCCATCATCCGTATTTGCGGCAGCTTTTTGATTGTGGAGTTGATGCGTCAAGGAAGAAGTCCTCAAGAAGCCTGCGAGGAAGCAGTACGTCGGTTGGTAGCCAAAAACAAAAATATTAAAGACATCCAAGCAGGATTTCTTGCAGTCAATAAAGAAGGAGAAGTAGGGGCTTTTGCCGTGCATCCAGGTTTCAATTATGCCCTTGCTACGGAATCTGGCAATGTGTTGGTGGATGCAGGTAGTCAGTTTAAGCCATGAGTAGCATTCTGTTAGAAGCTCCTGTTTTTAATGTGCAAGCGGCTATGGAAGCCGCTCAGCAAGGGATTGATCGTCTGGAATTGTGCGCCAACTTTCCTGAAGGAGGAGAAACACCCAGTGCGGGTATGCTACGCTTTTTGAAGAGCGAGCTTGACCTCCCTATTTTTGTCATGATTCGTCCTCGTGGAGGTGATTTTGTCTATTCCTCCAAAGAACTTCTAGTCATGAAGCACGACATCCAACTATTGGGGGATCTTGGAGCAGATGGCTTTGTCTTTGGGGTGTTGGATGCACAGGGAATAATGAATGAATCTGCCTGTGAATTTTTACTTCGTGCCGCCGGCTCCAAGCCATGCACCTTCCATAGAGCCATCGATGCTTCGGCAAATCTTCAAGACTCCTTGAAGAAAATCATGCAGCTGGGATTTCAGCGTGTGCTTACTTCTGGAGGTAAAAATTCGCTTAGCGAAGGCCTAGATCAAGTACTTGAACTGCTGCGTTTGGCACAAGATCAGCTGATCGTGATGCCAGGAGGAGGGTTGAAGCCTGCTCATGTGCCGATCTTGAAAGCATCGGGCTACCTCAAAGAAATCCACGCTTCTTGCAAACAAGCGAAGCCAAGTAGCAATCGGTTTATCAATCCAGAACTCTCATTTTCCTCCGCACCCTTGGACTATTCGACCATTTTTGGAATAGATCCTGCTGTGGTAGAAGAGTTTAAATCCGTCTTGTAGAATAACTATGCGACAGATTAGCGTTTTTTGTTTGGTTCTTTTAGCGATAGTTTGGGCTTGTGAACCTATCACTGAGCGGAAGCAGCCGCCACCGAGTCTCTATCAGTTATCTCAATCGGATCTGGATCTTTCGGGAGAGCAGTTGGCCAAAGGCTACTGCGCGGCCTGTCACCTAATGCCTGATCCAAGTATTTTGGATAAAAAAACCTGGACCACCTTGCTGCCCGATATGCGCAAGCGTATGGGTTTGTATTTGGAGGAGGATTTTGGAACTGCTATGCCAGAAGATGAGGGGGTTCCAGAAGGGATTTACTCCAAAGTGCCCTACATCACGCATGAAAACTGGAAAAAGCTAGAAGCCTACTACTTAGAAAATGCTCCCGCTACCCCATTGCCGCAAGAAAAGAAGGAGCGTCCAGGGGTAGGGATTCCTGGATTTGCACTTGAGATACCCACTTTTCCAGACATACGAGCTAGTCTCACGACTTTGCTTCGGATTCATCCGCAAACAGGAGATTTGTGGCTAGGGCATCGTTTTCGGTCTATTTTTCGCTTGGATTCAAAGAACAAGTTTAAGCAACTAGACTCCTTGCCTACCCGTGTGGCCCCCGTAGATCTCATTTGGAACTCGCCTACTTCCTTTGATTTGATTTCCATGGGAAAGATGGACCCATCCAATGACTCGATTGGACTTTTATCCACCTATTCAGCTAAAGCCAAGGGTTGGGAAGAGGTGGCGCGTATCGATCACCTGATGCGGCCCATGGACATGGAAGTGGAGGATTGGAATGGGGACGGTAAAAAGGATTACGTGATTTGCCAATTTGGCAATCATGTAGGGAAGTTGAGCGTGTTTTTTAGCGGTCCTAATGGGTTTACTGAAGTGATATTGAAGAAAGATCCAGGAGCAAGGCGTTCCATCGCCGTAGATTACGACAAGGATGGGGATTTGGACCTGATGGTGCTTTTTTCCCAAGCCAAAGAGGGGGTATCCCTCTTTGAGAACTTGGGGAAAGGAGATTTTAAAGAAAAGCAGCTATTGGCTTTTCATCCTGCCTATGGCTCTAGTGATTTTCGGTTTGAAGACATCGATCGGGATGGAGTACAAGAAATCATTTTGGTGAACGGAGACAATGCCGACCAAAGTCAAATTTTCAAGTACTACCACGGCCTCCGAATTTTTAAGCGGGACGAAAAAGGGCGCTACCAGGAATCCTGGTTTTATCCCATGTATGGCGCCAGTGCGCTGGAGCTTGGGGATTTTGACCAAGATGGATTTGTGGATATCGTAACGATCTCTTTCTTTCCAGATTTAAGGCAGATAGACTACCAGCATCTGATTTACTTCAAGCAAACTGCAACAGGAAAGTTTATTCCATCCACCTTAAAGGAGCAGATCGAAGACCACTTGCTTACGCTGACTAAAGGAGATCTAGACCTAGATGGAGATGAAGATCTCATCGTAGGCACTTTTGCTTTTGATCAGTTGTACAAGGCGCCAGACCGCCCTTGGAGGCCTTTTTTGGTCCTGAGAAATCAATTACGGTAGTTTCCTTACTTGGACTGCTCCAAGGCGCGCTCCACATCCTGGAGAATATCCTCGTAATGCTCGAGTCCTACGGAAAGTCGAATTAGCCCATCCGTGATTCCTACCTTTTGTCGCTCCTCAGCGCTAAGCTTGCTGTGTGTGGTGGAGGCAGGATGCGTGACGATGCTTCGGCTATCCCCTAGGTTTGGCGTAATGGAGATCATTTGCAGTTTATCGATGAAGCGTTGAGCTCTTTGCAGTCCTCCTTTGACAGTCAAAGTGAGAATACCTCCCCCTGCTTTCATTTGTTTGATGGCCAAGTCATGCTGCTCATGGGAGGGTAGAAATGGGTAGTTTACCCGATCGAGGTGCGGGCAGCCGGCAAAGTATCGGGCCACTTTTTCTGCGTTTTCGCAGTGTCGATCCATCCGAACAGCTAGCGTTTCCATGCTTTTGGATAGGATCCAAGCATTGAAAGGGGAGATGGAAGGTCCGGTGTGACGCGTAAAAAAACGAACTTCGGCGATCAATTCTTTTTTTCCAAGTATCAATCCTCCAAGTACTCTTCCTTGTCCGTCGATGTATTTGGTGGCACTATGTGTGACGAGATGAGCTCCCCAATGGGCGGGCTGCTGTAGGTAAGGCGTGGCAAAGCAATTGTCTACCACCAAGATGAGTCCATGCGCTGCTGCAAATTTACCTGCCCATTCGAGATCAATAATTTCCAAACCCGGGTTGGAGGGGGTTTCGAGAAAAAGCATTTTGGTATTGGGTTGCAGCAATTTGTCCCAATTTTGATAGTCGGAAATATCCCCATAGGTGGAGGTGATGCCCCATTTGGGAAATACGCGAGTGAGTAGTTGGTGTGTGGAGCCAAATAGTGAGCGGGAAGCTAAAATATGATCTCCTTGCTGCAATAGGGAGGCTATGCTTCCAAACATGGCTGCCATCCCTGAGGCGGTAGCGATGCCATCTTCGGTGCCTTCAGCACGGCAAACTTTATCAATCAGTTCCGAGGAGTTGGGGTTGGAGTAGCGGGAGTAGATATTCCCTTGTATTTCTTCTGCAAACATGGCGCGAGCTTCCTCTGCGGATTCAAAGACAAAGCTAGAATTCAGGTAGAGTGCAGAAGAGTGTTCTCGTTGGTTGGAACGCTGCTGGATGCGGATGGCATCGGTTTCGAAGTGTGACATATAGGTTCGAGTAAAATGAGCTCAGGGACTTATTGCTTAAGAAATTTCCCAAAGCAGCAACTGAACCAGAAAAAGGGGTAGAGTGAGTTACGCCAATTTATAGTTCCCGCTAAGGGTAGGTTTTGGCACCTTGCTCAACTGTAGAGCGGGTTGCCAGAGGGTCATGGAGCCTAGTCTCTCGCCTCTTCTTTATAAAATCGTACCTGAAGGTTTACAAATAAATAAGGATAGAGTCGTAATTCCAAATTCTTAAAAAATCAATCGTTGAACTGGGTCATCGTCTGTGAGATTCCCATCGTACAAAATCCCAAAGACATGGAGATGGCTTTGTCCATCATGGCAGGTAAAGCATCCAGCTCCAGCTGGGTAAATCTCCCCAAAACGTAGTCCACTTGTCTCCCTTTTGGAAAATTGTCTCCGATACCCATGCGAAGCCGGGGGTAGTCCTGTCCCCCACAAAGTTCTTCGATGTTTTTGAGCCCATTATGACCTGCAGCACTGCCTTTTGGGCGCATCCGTAATTTCTCAAAAGGGATGGCCACATCGTCTACCAGTACAAGGATGTTTTCTTTGGGGATATTCAAGATTTTCATCCAATAATTGACAGCCTTCCCACTGAGGTTCATGTAGGTAGTGGGCTTGACCAGGTGGATGGTCCTTCCTTTGTGTTTGAATTCACTTTTGAAGGCGAGGCGATCGCTTTTCCAGGTGGCTCCTTCTTTGTCAGCCAGGCGGTCAAGGGTTAGAAACCCAATGTTGTGTCGCGTCAATTCGTATTCCGGCCCAATATTCCCTAAGCCAACCAGTAAATAATTCATAAAATGTCCATTGAATTGGGTAAAAATAAAAAATCCTGCTCGGTAATGAGCAGGATTTTAAGAAGAGAAAAAAAGAGATTATTCTCCTTTCTTTCCGCGAAGTGCTCTTGGAATTCCAATGGTCACGATGGACACATTTGGAGAGGTTAAAATCTCAAATCCTTCAGCTTTAACTTCACCTACCTTGAAAGATTTTCCAAGGTCTAGTGTAGATATGTCTACAGAAACGAAATCAGGAAGGGATTTAGCCAAACCTTTTACTTTCAATTTTCTGGTTTTGAACTCAAGTTTACCACCTTTGGCAATACCTGGAGAACTTCCCTCTACTTTAACTGGAATTTCAAATTTGATTGCCTTGTTGTCCGTGTAGGCCATGAAGTCTGCATGAAGCAATACTTCACTTACTGGGTGGAACTGCGCCTCTTTCAAGACTGCTCTGATGATTCTACCTTCGATGTTCAACTCAACAAGGTGAACTTCTGGTGTGTAGATCAGGTCTCTAAATAGAATCGCTGGGGAATAGAAATGAACTTGATCAGGAATGCCTGGTCCATAAACTACGCAGGGAACATTGCCGACCTCTCTGATTTCATTCAAAGCAGCACTGTCGAGATTTGCTCTTTTAAACCCTATAATCTCTAGTGTTTTCATGTGTATTTGTATTTAAAATTGGTTCAAATAAATAAGGAACTGATGGAAGTGTGACCTGTGACAGCATGTATTGCTTTGCCAAACAGTTCTCCTACACTCAGTACCTGGATTTTAGAACATGGATGTTTTATTGGAATAGTGTCTGTAATGACTAGTTCCTCCAACATCGAATTCTCTATGTTTTCAATGGCCTTTCCAGAAAGTACCCCGTGTGTCACGATGGCTCGTACCGAATTGGCTCCTTTTTCTCGGATGATTTGAGCAGCCTTGCACAAAGTGCCTGCAGTGTCCACCAAATCATCTACGAGAATCACATCCTTTCCTTCTACATCTCCGATCACCTGCATGGAAGCGATTTCGTTGGCTCTTTTTCTGTGCTTATCACAGACTACCATTTCTACTTCAAAATGCTTCGCGAAAGACCTTGCTCTTCCAACACCCCCCATATCGGGAGCAGCGAAAATCATGTCATTCAAGCGAAGCGTACTCAAATAGGGTGCAAATATAGCAGATCCATTTAAATGGTCCAATGGAATGTCAAAAAAACCTTGGATTTGTCCAGCATGTAAATCACAAGCCATGATTCGGTCAGCACCAGCTGAAGTAAGCATGTTGGCAATCAACTTGGCTGCGATGGATACTCGAGGCCGGTCCTTTCTATCTTGGCGTGCATAGCCAAAGTAGGGGATTACTGCACAAACTTTGTAGGCACTCGCTCGCTTCGCTGCATCAATCAAGAGACAAAGCTCAAGTAGGTTGTCGCTTGGTGGATTGGTGCTTTGGATAATAAATACAGTGCAGCCTCGGATCGACTCATCAAAGCTGGGGGACATTTCCCCATCGCTAAATCTGGATAGGGTTAGTTCTCCTAATTTTTTACCATAGCTTTTGGCGATTTTTTGTGCCAAATCTATGCTGTTTGAGCCTGCAAAGATTTTTACCTCGGACATAGGAATCAAGGGTTGAAAAGGGAAAGGATGGAAAAGGATCTGTAAACAAAAGTAATGATTTTGGGGAAAGGATTGCCCTTTGAAAACGGTAGTCAAAAGAAAAATTTCTATGCTGATTTAAGTTGCTAAATTTTTTGTCAGAATCATCTACATACTGCGGGAGAACTAAATTTCAGCTATTCATTGGTCTATTTTTCCGACCCTGTAATAATCGGATTGCTGGGCTGATTTTACCTCTTTTTCCAAATCAAAGGGTTAAATTGGGAAGGTATAACTCACTTCATTTATGAAAAAAATAGTTCTATTCTTCCTCCTGACCTTGCTTTTGTCGGTTGCCTTGCGCGCACAGACTATCCCCACGCCCAAGGAGCATTTCGGTTTCTCGATCGGCGACCCCTACATGCTCGCTAATTTTTCTCAATCGGAGGCCTATTTCAAGAAAGTGGCTGAATTATCCGATCGCGTGGAATACCGAAGCATTGGACAAACGGAATTTGGTCGTGAGCAACCACTTTTGGTGATTACCGCACCCAAAAATTTCCCTGACCTAGCGCGCTACCAAGAAATTTCTAGAAAATTGGGTAGAGCAGAGATTACTGAAGCCGAGGCTAAAGCGCTTGCCAGTCAAGGAAAGCCCATCGTGTGGATCGATGGTGGCCTACATGCCAATGAGGTGGTTGGCGCACAGCAGTTGATCGAGACGCTGTATGAACTGGCTTCAAAGAATGATGCGGAGACGCTTCGGATTTTAGATGAGGTCATCATCCTATTGGTCCATGTGAATCCTGATGGGATGGAGATCATGTCTGATTGGTACATGCGCCCGGAAGACAAGACCAAGCGAAATAAAAATATCCCTGTACTGTATCAGAAGTATGTGGGGCACGACAACAATCGAGATTTTTTTATGAACAACATGAAGGAGTCCACAAATATTTCCATGCAGCAATATGTGGAGTGGATGCCTCAAATTATTTACAACCACCACCAATCAGGACCTGCAGGTACTGTAGTGGCGGGACCACCTTACCGAGATCCATTTAACCATGTGTTTGATCCCTTGATTATCACAGGCTTAGACGCGGTGGGAGCAGCCATGATCAATCGACTACACCAGGAAGATAAGCCTGGCTTTGCACGCTTGGATGGCTCTGTATTTTCTACCTGGTGGAATGGGGGTCTACGGACTACCCCGTACTACCACAACATGATTGGTATCCTTACCGAAATCGTGGGAGATCCTTCTCCCTATGCTATTCCCTTGGTTCCAGATCGTTTGATTCCCAACAATGGCAATCCATTTCCCGTGACTCCTGGGCCATGGCCTTTCCGCCGCTCCATTGAGTACTCGGTTTCCATGAATTATGCGATACTCAACCATGCGGTTAGGCATGGAGATGAGTTGCTTTACAATTTTTATTTGATGGGTAAAAAATCCATTGATAGAGGAAATACGGATACCTGGACCCGCTACCCAAAATATGCGCAGGATATTCAGAATTTCTTTGAGGCAAGCAAGGGCAAGCAAGCAGGAGATGACCTGGAAGAGGCTTATTTTGGCAATAGATCTGGTATTCCAGTTGCTTTCTACGACTCGGTCTATGCTAATCCTAAGAAGCGTGATCCACGAGGATACATTCTTTCAGCCGATCAAGCGGATTTCCCTACGGCTGTTAAGTTTTTAAATGCCTTGATTAAGTCTGGTATTTTGGTTCATCGGGCGACAAGCGATTTTACTGTTGGAGGAAAGAATTATCCAAAGGGATCCTACATCGTGAAGACAGCCCAGGCATTCCGTCCTCACGTGATCGATATGTTTGAGCCTCAGGATCACCCAAATGATTTCCAATATCCTGGAGGACCTCCTGTTCGTCCTTACGATGCGGCAGGTTGGACCTTAGCCTTCCAAATGGGAATTGAGGCAGACCGAATTCTTGAAGGCTTTGATGGGCCTTTTGAGGCAGTCGCTTACGGGCAGCTGCTTGCTCCAGAAGGCTCCCCGTTACCCGCTTCAGGTTCAGGCTTCTTTCTTGACCCCCGGGTCAACGATTCCTTTACAGCCGTGAATGACTTGCTCAAAGGAAAGGTAAAGGTGTACCGCACGCAATCTGCCTCTGGATCGATCCCTGCTGGAGCATTTTACGTTCCCGCTGCAGGCAAAAAAATACTAGAACAAGCAGCTCGAGCCTATGGATTGGCCCCTACTGCGGCAAAAGGAATGCCTGCTGGCGCAAAGGAAATCAAGCCAGCACGAATCGGACTATACGATTACTATGGGGGTTCCATGCCTTCGGGCTGGACGAGATGGATTATGGAGCAGTTTCACTTCGATTTTGCACAGGTATTTCCCATGGAGATCGATGGGGGCAATTTGGCTGAAAAGTACGATGTACTCCTATTCATAGGTCCAGGCATGCCAGGAGCAGGGGGTGGATATGGTGCTGGGGCGCAACCCAAGAAGGAGGAAATTCCTGCAACTTACCATCACATGTTGGGTAGACTTACTGTAGACAAGTCCATTCCTCAACTGAAGAAATTTCTTGAGGGTGGTGGGCAAATTATGACGGCAGGAGGCGCTACTTCTTTAGCAAGCCAATTAGGTTTGCCAGTTTCCAATGCTTTGGTGGAAATCGTAAATGGAAGGGAAAAAGCACTTACAGGAGATAAATATTACATTCCGGGGAGTGTATTGGAGATGGAGGTAGATACTGCTGCTCCCATAAACTATGGTATGGGGCCAAAAGCAGACATCATGTTTTCCAATAGTCCGGTGTTTCGTCTGGCTCCGGAAGCAGCTAGTTTAGGGGTCAAGCCTTTGGCATGGTTTGGAACCACTCCTCCGCTTCGTAGTGGCTGGGCTTGGGGACAAAATTATTTGAAACAAGGAGTGACCGCTTTTGAGGCGCGAGTAGGTAAGGGAAAATTGGTTGCCTTTGGTCCCGAGATCACCTTCCGTGGGCAGGCACATGGTACCTTCAAATTGTTGTTCAACGGTCTGTACAAGTAAGGGTAAAAATTAGCTTCTTGTATTGGGGCCTAACAACAAAAAAAACCTCCCTTTTGGGAGGTTTTTTTTGTTGACCGACTAGGGCTCGAACCTAGACTCTTCTGAACCAAAATCAGACGTGTTGCCAGTTACACCATCAGTCAATTTTATTTCAAAAGTGATTGACTCTTGAAATTGTGCTACAAAGGTAGAGGTCTCTTGATTTTTTTCCAAGTCTAGCTCAAAAGATTTTTGATTTTTACCGCCTTGGTAAGGCTAATTCTTTGGAGTCAAGTGACTTGCCTTTGTTTGGTAACGGATCCCTTGGAGCAATGAATTTTGATTTGTTAATAACCTGCATCGCTTCGGAAAGCGATTGAAATTATTAAATCATTAATAAAATTTAATTTATATTGAAATAAATAAAAAAAATTCGGTCATTTGTTTCATAAAGCAAAACAAACCAACAAAAAATTTACTGACATGAACTCACAAAGAATGGAAAAGGTGGTGGCTCCGGTCATCGAGAAATTGGAAAAATTGTCCCAGGTAGAATTGGCTGCTGAGCTAAGTTGGTGCTGGGGAAGCTACCAAAATGATCAGAATCCTTCAGGTCTGGTAGAAAAGAGCGAGGCTGCCCTTGGCTTTTTTAAAGCTGCGCGCGAAAAAAATAGCAAGTCGGTAGCCAAGAAGTTGGTGGACGATTTGGAAGCTGCATTGGCATAAAAAAAGCCCCGCACAAGCGGGGCTTTTTTTTTGATTTACGGAGTAAGTTATTCGCCTGCTACGACAAATTTCACTTGCGTCTTCACCTCTCTGTGTAGATCGATGTCAGCAGTAAATTCGCCAGCACCTTCCACGGGAACAGTGATTGCGATTTTCTTTCTGTCGATTTCAAATCCTTTAGCTGCTAGCGCATCAGAGATTTGAAGGGTAGTCACTTTTCCGAAGATTTTTCCGGAGTCACCGATTTTCGCCTTGATTTCAAGGGTTGTTTCGGCAAGTTTCGCAGCGATATTTTCAGCTTCAGTTTTGATTTTTTCGGCTTTGTGTGCTGCTTGCTTGATGTTTTCAGCAAGGATTTTCTTGTTTGACCCTGTAGCAAGTACAGCGAAACCTTGAGGAATAAGGTAGTTTCTACCGTATCCTGGCTTCACGCTCACCAAGTCATTTTTATATCCAAG
>CAMCBC010000037.1 GCA_945872775.1 Spirosoma fluviale
GGGCTCATAGTGAAAAAAGGAGTTACAGGAATGTAGCTCCTTTTTTTGTTTTATAAATTCTTTAGAATTAGCTGATCGAATCCGCAAATGCGGCATAATTAATAGGTCACTGGTTCGATAGGCAGGCCTGTCCCGTAGAATTGCGGGAGGGCTCATAGTGAAAAAAGGAGTTACAGGAATGTAGCTCCTTTTTTTGTTTTATAAATTCTTTAGCATTAGCTGATCGAATCCGCAAATGCGGCATAATCAGTAGGTTACTGGTTCCCTGCCCGTCCCGGTGGGCTTTACGAGAAGAAAATCCGCCCCGGCGGACGGGTTAGGCGCCCCGCAATTCTGCGGGGCAGGCTGCAGAGACGCCAAGCCTCAAAGAAGGGAAGCCTGTCCGCCGCGGCGGAAAGTCAGACCGAGCAGATCACAATTTCTTTGCGAGAACTAATAATCCCCCTAGCCCCCTTGTCAAGAGCCTGTCCCGATAAATATCGGGAGGGAGTAGTCCCAATTGCGACTCTGCGCCTTTGCGAGAAGAAAAAATCCGCCGCGGCCTGCCGGCCGTGGGCAGGTATCAATTAATTTTAAGGATGTTAGAGCTTTGTTACTTCTTGAATTATTGGGTATACTCGTGCTTTCAGAACTGATTCCAAACAAATTAGCCATGTCTTCCAAATTAACCGAAACGCTTCAACTCCCTTGTGGGGCTACATTAAAAAATCGATTAGGTAAATCCGCCATGAGTGAGAACATGGGTTCCCGTGGCTATACTTCAAATGAGAAGTTTAATCGGTTGTATTCCCGATGGGCGGAAGGGGGAGTAGGACTCTTGATTACGGGAAACGTGATGGTGGATCGATTTGCCTTGGGAGAAGCACACAATGTGGTCATTGAACAGGGAATTAAAGATTCAAATCTGCCACTTTGGGCAGCCGCAGGAAAAAAAGAAGGGACTCACATCTGGGTACAACTCAATCACCCTGGGAAACAGTCACCCAAGTTTCTAAGCAAAGAACCCGTAGCACCCTCAGCAATACCACTAAAAAAGCCTTTAGATCGCCTGTTCAATACCCCACGAGCGCTTTCTGAAGAGGAGATTCTTGACCTAATCGCACGCTTCGCCTTTGCAGCAAAAGTCTGTAAGGAAAGTGGCTTTACGGGAGTACAAATCCATGGCGCGCATGGCTATTTGGTCAGTCAGTTTTTGTCTCCAACCCACAACCAACGAAACGACCAATGGGGTGGAAGCCTTGAAAACCGCATGAGCTTTGTGAAAGAAGTGTATTTGGCAATTCGCCAGGCCGTAGGAAATGACTTCCCTGTAGGGATCAAACTGAATTCTGCTGACTTTCAAAAAGGAGGATTTACCCAAGAGGATTCCATGGAAGTGGTTAAGCAATTGAGTGAGCTGGGGATGGATTTAATCGAGATTTCTGGTGGAACCTATGAAGCTCCAGCCATGATGGGTGCTGCGCAAAAAGAATCTACCAAAGTTCGAGAGGCCTATTTTTTGACTTATTGTGAAGAAGTCCGAAAGCGGGTAAGCTGCCCACTGATGCTTACCGGTGGTTTCCGATCAGCAGAGGGCATGAATGCGGCTTTGGCTTCTGGTGCTTGTGATGTCATTGGAGTGGCGCGTTCACTGGCCATTCAACCCGATTTTCCGAACCAGCTACTTTCTGGTACACCAGTGACAAGCCAGGTAAAGCCATTGACTACAGGTTGGAAGTTTTTGGATAAAACTTTTCCCTTGGAAATTATCTGGTACACCGATCAATTACACCTAATGGGAGAAGGGAAGGAGCCAAATACCAACAAATCTGCATTAGGATCTGTGCTCGGCATGGTGTACAAGCTCGGGAAAAATGCAGTTAAAAAGGTACGTTAAATTTCGTAGGGAAGTACTACTTCGAGATCAGCATTACCTTCCCAAAATCATGGTTCGGGTGACCTGTTGGTTATTTGATTGCAACCTAGCGTAGTAGATGCCTGGGGAATAACCTTCATTTTCAAAGGTGATTTTGTGATTGCCAGGCGTTACTTCTTTGTCAAGCAACGTTTTAATTAGCTTCCCTTCTGTTGAAAAAATCTGAATCAGGGCATACCCACCTTCAGTTTGGTAGGAGAGGGTAGTGGATTGCTGGAATGGATTCGGGTAATTGGTCAAGGCAAGCGTGGTTTCGATGGCTGGGATAATATCAGGATTGCTTGACATGCAAGGTGCTGAACTTTTGATGACTTGGAGGTTTTGAAAATTTTTCAACATCACATTCTCCAAGGTGAGATCCGGAACACAAAACCACTGCTTGAGTATGGATGCATAAACTGACCTAAAGTCAAACTGCATGGGTACATTGTCGGATGCAGAGGTGATCAAAGGGATTTCAGGGCTTTTTCCTAAAACATCAGGCTTTGCATAATGGCCAAAAACGAATAAAGGTGCAGCAGCTCCGTGATCTGTACCGCCACTACTATTGGACTTTATTCTTCGTCCAAATTCTGAAAATGTCATCCCAATCACGCGCTTGTGGGCATTCAAATAGTTTAGATCATCCATAAAGGCTTTGATGCCTTCCGAAACGCGTTGCAGAAGTCTGGCATGGGCACCTGTATCGGTAGCATTGGCAATCACCTGCTGTGCATGGGTATCAAATCCACCCAAACTGACCATGTAAATCCGTGTTTTTAGCCCGCCTGCAATTAGTCGTGCAACAATTTTCAGTTGGTCTGCTAGGGAATTGCCAGTAGGATATCCAGAAAACTGTTTGGTTACTTTCGCAGCCGCATTTTTGATCGCAGTTCCGTATTGTGTGGTCTGCTGCGCTACTTGCCTGATGTAGGTTAGCTCTTTTCCTCCTCTGGTATTTGGCGATGCTCCTTGAATCCCATTGATCAGGTTGTAGAAATTGACGGGGTCAGAAATGGCCATACCCATATTCACAGAGGGTCCTTGCATGGCAGGGGAGACGAAGGAACCAATTTGAATCGCCAAGGGATCGGGCATTACTGCATTGGGATAACCGGTAGGAAATCCATCGTATTCTTCAGCCAAATAACGTCCAGTCCAGCCAGAGTTGACATACTTGTTGGAATCGGAAGCACTCATCCAAATATCTGTGGCTCGGAAATGGGAGAAATTAGGCTGTGGGTACCCAACCGACTGGATGATCTGTAGTTTTTCCTCATTGAATAGGGTTTGCAAGCCCGTCATGGAGGGGTGAAGTCCAGTGAAGCTTGTCCCATTGAGTTTGAGCAGCTTATTTTGAGGCAGGATAATATTTGACCGCGCATTGGCCAACTTGTCGTATTGATCAAAGGGAATCACGGTATTCAAGCCATCGTTGCCTCCATTGAGTTGGATGATGACCAAGACATGGTCCGTTTCGGTAGGAGCCTGAGTGAGTGCCGATACCAAGGGAGACTCTGCAAAAGCCTTGAAAGTCAAACCATTGATTAAGGCCGGGAAAACGATTCCAGCAGGTCCAAGTGTTTGTAAAAATTCCCTTCTCTTCATGATAGCTGGTATTCAGGGAGGTTCATTAGGTAGCTAAACATCGAGTTTAATCGACTTAAAACCATGTTTCGGGCAACAACATTGCTTGGATTGGCTTTGTAGCTTGTCCATGCATCGGTCCAATAGGAATCAGTGGATTGACCTGACAATAAAATGCTTTTTAGAAATTGAATCACTTCTGCCGTCAAGCCAATGGCACATAGATGCGCCACTGTATCCCGAATCAAAAGGTTTGGATTTTCAGGATTGGAAAGTGCATTGACGTAGGTGAGCACATCGATGAAGATTTTTTTGCCATTTCGGGTATATCCTGAAGTAAGCAGGATATTCATGAATTGGTTTCTTCGGGGTAAAGTGTCTGAATTGATCCACAACTCATGAAACTGCGGCGCCTGGTAATATGCTGGCCAACCTGCTACACTTGGGGGATCTGCCAAATTTTGCTGCATATTGGAGGACTGCGTACGAATGTAGTCGAACATGAGGTATTGATTTGCAAAGTCACTGGAATCAGGAAATTGCATTTTAAATTCTTTGCATAAGCCCACGCAATAATCCAAAGGGCTTTTGATCATTCCGGCTACATTCACAGGATCATAAAAATGCGTACTACTGAATAGCAGTTCAAGGACAGGTTTTACTTCATAATTTTTAGTTCTGAAAAGATTGGCCATAGGCACAATAACATTCGCCTCTGTGGCTGCATCGATTTCATAGTAAACAAAAAATCGGTAGAGTTTTCTACACAAGTAAAGTGCAGTTTCTCCTTGCAAAAACAGCATATCAATCAATTCTTCCGTTTCCTTCGCCCCATTGGCGCCTGTCTTTCCAAGAATTACTTTATTTTGGTAATAGGTTGAAAACTGCTTATTGCCAGTATCGTGTCGGTTGGGATCAAAAGCGGAAGAGATCGTCGTGGCGTTTACCGTATAGCCTGTCAACACACGAGCTGCTGCTCTGACATCTGCTTCGGTGTAAAATACAAGCGGACCCTTGCCAAGCGTAAATAGCTCTTGCAGTTCCCGCGCATAGTTTTCATCTGGAGCATTTTTATTATTTTGGTAGCCATTGAGGTAACGGAGCATGGCGGGATCCTTGGTTATTTCCAAGACTAACTCTTTGAAATTACCCAAAGCATACTTTCGCAAGAGGCTGTAATACCGATACATGTATCGAGCATCATTTACATCGACCGACTCTACGGCAAAGTGGTTGTGCCAAAATAAAGTCATTTTTTCATGTACTGAGGAATTCTGCTGAACGAGATTTCCTAGCCACCAGGACTTTAAGGAAGTGTTTCTTCGTCCATTGGCATTCCCATCGTACGGCGCAATTACCCAGGTTTGCCCAGCAGGAACGGTAGGGTCTGAAAAATAAGCGTCATTGTAATTGTTAACAGGAGGGAGAGGAGCTTGACTAGGGCTTACTAGTAATTGTACTACCTCAGCCATGCTCTTACCCTTCCAAGCAGTCAAATCTTCTTGTTTGAAACCAAACAAGGTCCGTCGAAGCAGGTGTCGAAGTGTTGATTCATCCCATGCAGCAGCAAATTGCTGTATGCCAGCCAAGGTTCTAAAACTGCCTTGTCCGCTAAAGTTACCTTTCTTAGACCTTTGAAGTACCTTCGGTTTTTTCATTCAGCTGGGGGAATTTGGCTAAATATAAATACCAAACGAATTACTTTAGTATTCAAGGTGTTAAATCATAATTAAATTTTATGCGAATAATTACATTCAATAGAAAGGATAAGTAATTTATTCCAGTAGTATTTGGAAAGAGAATATAAAAAAAAGGCCTGAAAATTTTTCAGGCATTTTGATTTTATCCGAGTGTAAACTCCGGTAAGTGTTTAATTTTTCCTCCTTCCATGGCGGATTCGTGCGCCAAGATTCCCACACAGGTAATGTTCGCCGACTGGGCTGCATTAGGGTAGGGGGATCTTTCTTCAGTAAGGGCAGTAAGGAACTCTTGTACCAGGTGGGGATGTGATCCTCCGTGACCTGAACCTTGAATAAAGGAAAGGTGCTGGTTGTCGTCTGAATCGTATACGCCTTGCTGGGTAAAGGATGCAATTTCCGCAGGGAGCAAGTGTGCATAGTCTGGGATCGTAACCCGCTCTGGCACTTCTCCTGTGTGAATTACCGAATCTTCGTGCTCAACAAGGGTCCATTCAAAGGATTTTTTGGAACCATACACATCAAAGCTCTCACGGTACTGTCGTGCGGTATTGAACAAGGAACGCGTCACTTCAGCAGCTAAATCAGAGTCCTTAAGTTTGATATGGCAGGTTTCAATGGCAAAAGGAGAACCGTATTTAGGAATCAAGTTTTCATCAATTCTTCCAGATCCCAAGCAAGAAACGTATTCCGCCTTACCTTTAGGCAGTGCCAATACAGGTCCTACGCAGTGGGTGGCATAGTGCATAGGAGGGAGGCCTTCCCAGTATCCTGGCCAGCCCGCCATTTCTTGTTGGTGGGAGGCACGGAGAAACTGTATTTTTCCCAGTTCACCCTTCTCGTACATTTCCTTTACAAACAAAAATTCCCGGCTGTAAATGACAGTCTCCATCATCATGTAGGTCAAACCAGTCTGCTGAGTCAATTCCACAATCTGTCGACATTCATCTACCGTGGTGGCCATTGGAACAGTACAGGCAACATGCTTTCCTGCCTTAAGGGCCTTTATGGATTGCTCTGCGTGATTTTGGATGGGGGTATTGATGTGCACCGCATCGATGTTGGGATCCTTTAGCAATTCATCGTAGTCGGTGTACACCTTTTCAATGCCAAAGGCTTTGCCAATTTCTTCGGCCTTCTCTTGATTTCTTTGGCATATCGCATACATGTTTGCCAATGGATGCTTTTGGTAAATGGGGATAAACTCGGCACCAAAACCTAAGCCGATGATGGCAATATTGATTGGTTTTTTGCTCATGGGAGGGAGAATGGATTTGGGTTAAAAGAAGTATTATTTATTCGTTCTAGGTCAATAGAAAGGGGATCAATTTATGCTACTGCCCATTTTTTAAGGAATTCGAGGCCATCCTTCGCAAATCCATCTTGGCTAGGTACCAAGGGTTTCCAAATGCAAACTGCCCCTGCAAGCTCCTTGACTTGAGGCGTAAAGCTTTCGATGGAGATCGTACCCCTGTAATTGATAGCTTCTAAGCCTCGCTTCCAAGCGGCCCAATTCGTTTGGCCAGTTCCTGGAGTACCTCTGTAATTTTCCGATACCTGCACATGGATCAATTTATCGCCTACCCGACGAATCGCTGACTCCAAGTCAGGTTCTTCAATATTCAGGTGAAAGCCATCCAAAACCGCTTTTGCTTGGGGTTCGTTGATGTCGACAATCAAGCGCATCAGGTCTTCGGAGGTGTTGATCAAGTCTGTTTCAAAGCGATTGAGGGTCTCAATGGCCAGATCAAGCCCAAATTCTCCTGCACGACGGCAAACTTTCCTGAGATTGCTAACTGCTCGATCCCATTCTACTTGACGCTGCTCAGGAGACACAAGTCTCGCCTTACCTACAGCCGAATACATGGGGCCCGCCACAAAACCTGCTCCCAATTCGCTGGCGATCTCCAGACAGGAGTCCAGGTAGGTAAAGCAGGTTTGGTGGAAAGCCGGGTCATCATGCGTCAAGTCCCTCGAAGGGCCAAAAGCTCCACAAATAATTGCTTTGAGTCCCTCATCTGCCAAGGCCTTTTTTACCAAATCAAGGTCAATCAGGGTAGGATCTTCCACGGGAATTTCCACCGCATCGTAGCCATAGCTTTTGATCTTCGGAAACAAAGCAATCGTCTCTCGATTAAATGGGGAAGTCCAAAGCCAGGTACTTACCCCAAAGGTTACGTCCAAAGCCATAGTTTACTTCCGTACGACCATAATGCCATTCATGATTCTCCAGTGACCTGGTACGGTACATACAAATGGATATTCTCCAGGTTCGGTAGGCGCTGTGAAGACTAGCGTTTCCTTGCCTTCTGGACTAACTAGCACAGTGGCTATGATTACTTCTGGGATTTCAGGAACATAGTTGAGTTCTGCACCCTTTGGATTTTTTGCTAGTTCATCGGCTGCCTTGCCAATCACCTCCATGCTTCCTTTTTTACCAATCACAAGATTGTGCTGCATGAAATCTAGGTTCTCAAAATCAATGGTCACTTGAGTTCCGGCCTGAACCGTAAAGGAAGGCTTGTCAAACTTCATTTCATGAGGAATTACACCCAATTTGATGGCTGTGCTTCCAGCGCTAGTGGTTAGCGTAGGTAAGCTAGCCACCAAGGCTATTTCTGAACCCGGTTGCTTGAGCGTCAGCGTGGAATTCTTGCTCAATCTACCTCCAAACCACCAGTTGCCTTCATACTTGCCAACTACATTTTTGCTGTCGTTGGAGCCAACACGAACTCTATTAGGACTGAGTGCCTTTGGAAACACTCCCTTTGTCTTGCCTTTGGCAATTTCTTGCCCATTGATTTGCAAGGAAAGGGTACCGTCTGCCACTAAAGTAGCGTCTACGACAAATTGAGTAGCAGGAAGACCTTTTTTGGAACTGATAATGGTGAGTTTATCCTCCTGGGCAACTGCAAAATGAAGGGCGTCCTGGTAAATATAGAGGCTATAGCCGTTCGTATTGTTGCCTTGGGCCATCAATACGCCTTCAAGTGGATTGTCTCCTTTGGAAAGTATCATGCGAACGCCGATTTCCTTGCCTGATACATCAGGTGGAAATAAAATACTGTTTCGTTGGTCGAGTGGGTATTGCTCCGCTACCAAGCTTCTGCTGATTCGATCAGGGAGTGGGAGAGGGCTTTCTCCAGAAGCTTGAATCGCAGCTTTTGCATCTCGTTTCGCAAATTCGGATGGATGAGTCAATACAGCTGCAAATATAGCTTGCGGCAAGAATGGATCTGTTCCATTCTCTTCCTGCTTGGCTTCTTCCATCAATTTCTTAGCTGCCTCCGTGGAAGATGGCATTTCAGAAAGTGCTAAAAATGCTTCTTTACGGGTATGCAAATCCGCATCTCGCAACAAACTGCTGCTAAGAATCGCTTTGGAAGACGCCTCATTTCGTGGAAGGACGCGAAGTGCATTCTTGCGTACCGCAGCTGATGGATGGCTGAGTGCTTTTACTACGGCATCAGTTGCTTCTTGATTTTTTCCGTTCAATTCACCCAAACCATGGAGTGCCCATAAAGCATTAATTGCTGGACCATTGATTCCCACCTTGTCTTGGGATTGGTTTCCGATGAGGGAATACAAGTCAGAGAGTATTGATTTTTCTTTTCGCTCTACAATCAAGCGCTGGGCAGTCATTCTCCAGAACAGGTTATCACTTTTAAGCGCCTCGATAAGTTTAGCAGGTTTTGCGTCTTTCAAGTCGAATGTTTTCGCATCCTTGCCTCCCTTGTAACTAATTCTGTAGATACGTCCATTCTTGCTGTCCCGAAGTGGGTTGATGTAGGCATTCCCAGCACCATTTTCAAAACCGCGAGGAGTAGGGTTGTGCTGAATGATAAAGTCGTACCAGTCTGCCACCCAAAGAGCACCATCTGGACCTACTTCTGCGTGAACTGGTGAAAACCATTCGTCAGAGCTAGCTAGGATATTGAAGCCGTTTTTCTCCTTGTAGCTAGATCCATCCGGATTGATGATGGCCTTGTGTAGTACTCGACCAGTAGGCTCGGCTACAAAAGCAATGCGGTTCCAATAGGATTCAGGGAAACTACGTGCAGTGTAAAAATTATGTCCAGCAGCAGCCGTATAGCCTCCAAACCAGTCTACCTGACGAAGGAAAGGAGTGAGGTGAGGCATGTCATAGTGGCTATCGATGCCATGTACCGTATTTGCGGATCCTTGGAAAATTGGACGCTTTAGGAACTTGTTAGCCATCGAAAAATACACGCTGTGTTGTCCATTGGCAGTGGAGAGGAAGGTTTCAAAATCTTCCGTAAAGCCCAAGCCCCAGGTATTATTGGAGGAGCTGCCCAAGTATTCGAGTTCGCTAGCATTGGGCGTAAATCGGTAAACGCCTTGTCCAAAGGCATGGGATTTTCCGCCCACTTCTCCATTGAATCCAGAATAACCCAATACGCCCCAAATCTTGTTGTCGAAGCCATATTTCAAATTGGAAGGACCCGCATGGGTATCGCTTTTGCCCCAGCCCGTAATCACCACTTCCCGCACATCGGCTACATCATCTCCATTGGTGTCTTTGAGGAATACAAAATCAGGGGCCATGGAGATCAAGATACCGCCATTGACAGCCATGATCGATGTGGGAATATTCAAATTATCTGCAAAAACAGTGACTTTATCAGCTTTGCCATCACCATCGGTGTCTTCAAGTATTTTGATTTTATCGTTGCCGCCTTCAGTGCGAACCTCATTTGGATAATCTACAGTTTCGATCACATACAATCTACCGCGCTCGTCCCAAGCCATGGCCATCGGATTGATGATCATGGGCTCGCTAGCAAACAATTCCATTTCAAATTCGATAGGCAACTGCACCAATTTCATGCTTTCTTCAGGAGAAAGAGGCAATTGAAAGCGAGGTGCTGGATCCCTTTTTTCGTAGTTGGGAATTTCAGCGTCTTTGAATTGGGGGGTAGGGATTTTGTAGTCGGCAAGCAATTGATTGACTTGATCACCTACTGCCCAAAGGATACCGTTGGCAAGGAGCTTGTGGAACTCAGGTTGCTTCCAAGTTTCCTCGTTGTGGCCATAAGCAGTGTAAAACACACGACCTTTTCCTTCATTGCGAGTCCAGGTATAGGGCTCTTTTTTATCTCCCTCTTTTCGCTCCATCAAGACCTGAATGTCAGGGTTGATTTGGCTATGAACATATGTTTCATCCCAAGTCTCAAACTCACTGATTCCTTGTAAAATAGGGTGCTTTGCATCAAGTAATTGTGTAGTAAATCTACCGGTGCCATGTGTGCTAAATTGTCCACCAACAGCTTGAACATACCAGTCCGAATTTCTAAAGCAAAAAGAAGCGCTGTGCAATGGAATCAAGGCCTTTCCTCCTTGAACAAATGACTTAAGCGCTGCTTCTTGAGAAGTGGAAATCGAATCGTGATTGGCATAAATCAACAATCCATCGTAGTTCTGCAGTACCTCATCTCGAAGATCTTCTGGATCTGCGGTGTAGGTGAGGTTGATTCCTTTTTGGAACAAAGGAGTTGAGATGTGCATCATCAATTTTTCAGTATTGTGATGGTCACTATCATGCCCCAAAACCAAAATTTCAACTCTCCGTGGCTCGGTCATGGACAAGAATGCATTCTTTTTACCACAAGAAGATAGGAGAATTACAAGTAGGAGGGAAAGAAGACCCAAGGGTCTCCAAAGCAGCTGGTTACGCATAGAGTGGGTTTGTGTTATTGAATCCTAATATTCACCATTTGTTAGCTAAAAATCTTACTCTTTTGTATTAATTTACGACTGTATTCTATTAATAAATTTGATAGGTTACTAAAAATAACGTGTAAATACAGTGAAAAACCCTTTACAGAAATCCCGGATTCCGGAAGGAAAAGCCTTTGTTATTCAAGAGTTGATCGCTCCGTACTTTGATGTGAATTGGCATTTTCACTCTGAATATCAGCTATTTGTGGTACTGAAGGGTAGGGGAACTCGTTTTGTAGGAGATCAAACTAACATTTTTAAGGAAGGGGATATGGTACTTACTGGCCCCAATTTGCCTCATCTATGGAAAAATGATGCGGCATACCATGACCCTTCACAAGGATTGGAGACACATGGAATAGTGATCTATTTTCCAGATCACTTTTTGAATAACTCTGTTTTTGAGTTGGAGGAGATGGAAGCTATTGCGAAGCTACTTCAACGCTCTTCAAGAGGTATAGAAGTACAGGGTACTACGCTAGTGGAAGTACGGAAAATGATGGTTCAACTCCTTGATTTGAAGGGCACTTCGCGTTTGCTCCATTTATTACAGATTCTGGATCGATTGGCTGGATCAAGTGAATGCGTTGCCATTACCGATGCAGCATACATCAATACCAACAAAGAATCGGAGAAAGATCGGATGGGTCAGGTATATGAATATGTGATGCAGCATTTTGCATCCAAAATAACACTCCAAGAGGTAGCTCAACTATCGAATCTATCCGTTTCTGCATTTAGTAGGTACTTCAAATCTCGAGTAAACAAACCTTTTTCTGATTTTTTGACCGAGGTTCGCATTTCTCATGCCTGCAAATTACTGCATGAAAGCGATCAGAATATAAGCGAGATCGCCTTCTCTTGTGGGTTTTATACTCTTTCGAACTTCAATAAGCTTTTCCGCGAGCGGCTACACAAGTCACCCAAAGAATATCGAAAAGAGTTTCAGGCATCTCGCTTTTTGTAAGCCATTTCTACTTTAAAAACTTAGAATGGATAAGCCTCCAAATTGATGTTCCAAAGCCAAGGTAAGATGAAATATACCATCAAGGTGAGTAGGATAATGGAAAGGATATTTAGCCAGAGGCCTGCTTTAACCATGTCTTTTATCTTCAGGTAACCCGGACCAAATACAACCGCGTTGGGTGGTGTAGCCACGGGAAGCATAAATGCGCAGCTCGCAGCGAGAGTTGCGCCAACCATCAGACCAAAGGGGTGCACATCTAATTTAATGGCTACAGAAGCCAAAATTGGCAATAACATAGAGGCAGTTGCTACATTGGAAGTTACTTCAGTAAGGAAATTGACTGCAGCAATGATGATCAGCAATAAAACGAAGAAACTTACCCCTTCAATCAAACTCAAATGTTGACCGATCCAACTGGCAAGTCCTGTTTCTTTAAAGCCTTCTGCTAAAGCCAATCCTCCACCAAAAAGAATCAAAACACCCCAGGGAATCTGTTCAGCAGTTTTCCAATCCAAAATTCTCCCTTTTGGTTCAGATTTTCCAGAAGAGGGTAGGAGCAAGAGGAGCATGACTCCCAGTAAAGCGATGATCGTATCATCTAATGCCGGAAGGAGTGGTGCCAGCAAAAAGCTACGGGTGATCCAAGAGAAGCAAACGAGCCCAAATACGATCAGAACTGTTTTCTCTTCGTAGGTGATTTTTCCCAAGGACACAATTTGGTCTTGGATAACCGATTTAGCTTCTGTTAGGTTAAACTTTTTAGGAAGCGGATTGCCAAAATTCACCAGATAAAACCATGCAATAGCAAGTAAAACCACCGAAAAAGGAAATGCAAACAGCATCCATTCGTTGAAATCGATGGTGTAATTGTATAGTTTTTCAACTACTGCGCGCAACACATTATTAGTGGGGGTACCAATTAGCGTTGCCATTCCACCAATGGAGGCTGCATACGCGATGCCTAACAAGATGTTTTTAGCTAAATGAGTGGATAGAATCCCATTTTCATCTCCTAAATGGTTCTTGAATTGCCCAATTACTGCCAATCCAATCGGAAGCATCATCAAGGCTGTTGCAGAATTAGAAATCCACATGGAAAGGAATCCTGTGGCCAACATGAATCCCAGCACAATGCGCCTTAAATCTGTTCCTAATAAATTTATTATGTTAAGTGCGATACGCTTGTGTAGGTTCCATTTCTCGATTGAAGTAGCTAAAAGAAATCCGCCCATGTACAGCAACACTGTGGGATCCATGTAATTGTTGGAAACTTGCTTCAGGTTCAATACGCCAGACAAGGGCAAAACCATCAAAGGCAATAATGCAGTACCTGCAATGGGAACTGCGTCAGTAATCCACCAGATTGCCATCCATAAAGTAAGGCCAAGCATTAATTTTCCTTCAGGAGCTAAGCCAGGAGTATCTACCATTAAGTAAATCAAAAAGAAAGCTATAGGTCCTAGGAGACGGCCGACATTAGGAAACCAATTGTTCATGTTGAAAGAAGTTCAGTGTGAAGGGTAATTGAATAAAGATGAATGCTAGACTAAATTAAAAGATTTTGTAAAGAGCATGTTGAATGGAGAGACTTGCGAAGAGGTGTGGGAAGCAATACCATCGATTGTATCAAAGTCTTTGACTTGTAGCTGAGGACTGATCCTATCTACAAGTCTTAAATCTTTATTTAACATAATATAAATTATACAACATAAATACAATCAAATACGCTCAAATCAGCTATTCTCTTGATTTCGAAACACCCACATAATAATCAGGATCCACCACAAGTACTTGAACAGATGCTCCCTCAAGTTTCTGCCAGGATGTTTTTGGCTGTAGTCTCTTTGTACTTCCATCCACTAATACATCCACTGGCATATCAAAATCTTTCACTGCGCTAATCCATCTGTATTGCAAGGCCCCATCTTGCTGGTAATATTCCAAGATGGGAATACGAGCATCACGTAAGTATTGATCAAACACCTTTGACAAATTCATCCCCATCTGTTTGGAGATATAGGATTCCACCTGAGCTGTAGTTACAGTTTGATGGTAGAATGTCTCATTCAAGCCACGTAAGATCTGTCTCCATTTCTCATCGTCTTGCAAGATTTGACGAAGCATGTTCAAAAGATTGCCTCCCTTGTAGTACATATCCCCAGAACCACGCTGGTTGACTCCATAATCTCCGATAATGGGTTTGTCGTTCAGGATATTCATTCGTGTACCACGCACATAGGCTTGCCCTGCTTCCTTGCCGTAATGATAGTCAAGAAATAAGCTTTCGGAGTAATTCGTGAAACTTTCGTGGATCCACATGTCAGCTTCATCTTTATACGTAATGTTATTGGCAAACCATTCATGACCTGCCTCGTGGATGATGATGAAGTCAAACTTTAAACCCCAACCAGTTCCACTCAAATCTCTGCCTCGGTAGCCATTTTGGTAGCCGTTGCCGTAAGTCACCGAACTCTGGTGTTCCATGCCCAAATAAGGTACTTCCACCAACTTAAATCCATCTTCGTAAAATGGATACGGCCCAAACCAATGTTCGAAGGCCTGCATCATGCGTCTGGCATCCTGAAAATGAACTTTTGCCTTCTCTAAATTCTCCCGTAAGACAAAGTAATCCATATCTAGCGTTCCTTTTTCGCCCTCATATTTCTCACCAAACTGTGCGTAATCGCCCACATTAATATTTACCCCATAGTCATTGATGGGATTGACCACCTTCCAGTGAAAGGTATCGGCATCTTTTCCTACTTTGATTTCGACCAAGCGGCCATTGGAAATGTCCAAAAGGCCTTTTGGCACGGTTACATGCATGTCCAAGCTATCTACCTCGTCTGCAGGATGGTCTTTCAAGGGCCACCAAATGCTGGATCCGATGCCTTGATTGGAGGAAGCGATAAAATCATGCCCTTTTGAATCCTTCTGCCAGGTAATTCCTCCATCCCAAGGTGGACGAACTGCCTCTTTGGGAATCCCCTCGTACTGCACCACAAGCTCTTCTAGGGCACCTGGAACCTGTTTCTTGGTTAAGGTAACCCAATACACCGCCCCTTCTCGTCTATAAGAAAGGGGGTTCCCTCCTTGTGTGATTGAGGTAATTGCTAGGGGCTCTTGAAGGTCTAATTGTAAAAGCTTCGCTTCATTTACTACTTGGTAACTTATTTTATTTGAGCCCTTTATGGATTTTTTGGATGGATTGATCTCCACACTTAAATCATAGTGTTTGAGGTCCCACCAAGTTCTTTCTGGGCCGAGTCTACCCCGCAAGCTATCGGCACGGCTGTATTGTGCTACTGCGGAATTGGAGAGCAGCAAAAAGAAACTAAAAGCTCCTGCTAGGATAGATTGGGTAAATTTTGAGGTCATAAGATTTGAAAATTGGATTGAATTATCGTCCTCCTGGTGGGCAGTAGGTTTTTAAGAAATTGGTGTACACCATTCGCAAGTGAGCTGAAGTTCCTTCTCCTTCACCGATGCCATGGGAGCGGTTGGGATAAGGCATAAATTGAAACATCTTTCCATGCTTGATCAATTCGTTGATCAGCATTTCGGCATTGGCATAATGTACGTTGTCATCACCCGTGCCATGAATGTACAAGAGATTGCCTTGCAGATTTTTGGCATGGGTGATGGGCGATCCCGCCACAAAATCTTCCAAGTTCTCCTGAGGAAGTCCCATGAATCGCTCCTGGTAAATATTGTCATATGTCAGTTGATTGGCTACTGCCGCTAAGGAAATACCCGTTTGGAAGAGTCCAGGGTATTGGAATAGGAGGTTTAGTGTAGCTGATCCTCCCCCACTGTGTCCCCATACCGCCATGCGGGTTGGGTCTACAAAATCCCATTGGGCGATCTGTTTTGCTGCTTCTGCCTGGTCTGAAATATTCAAGCGGCCAATTTTACGGTAAATGCTTTTCCGCCAAGCCCGACCTTTGGGAGCAGGTGTGCCTCGGTTGTCGACAGAGATGTAGATATACCCGTCTTCTGCCATATCCCCTTGATAGTTTCGGTTCCGACCTACTCCAAAGTTGTCTTTTACAGTGGCTCCCCAAGGCTCCGTGTACACCAAAAACAAGACAGGATACTTCTTCGTGGCATCAAATCCTTTGGGTTTGATCATCCATCCGTCCATCTCTGCGCCATCAGCTGTGTTAATTTTAAAGAATTCCACAGTTTTTTCACCTTGGTTCTTGGACAACTTGGATGCGATGCTTTGACTAGCATCAAGGGCTTGGTGCTTAGGAAGGCTGATCCATTCGCTAGATGGTCGGGTATAGCTGTTGGAAAACTGGTGCATGCTATACTTTCCATTGGGTGAGATCACATAGGAATGGGTTCCGGGCAGATCTGCTGGGGTTACCCGTTCTGGAATTCCCTTTCCATCTAATTTGGCTTTGTACAAGTATTTCTGGGTTGCATTGTCTGGGGAAGCATGAAAATAAAGTAGATTTTCTTTCTCATTGAAATGCAAGAGGTTGATCACATCGTAATTTCCATGGGTCATGGGAGTCACTTTACCGCTCAAATCAACCCGATACAGGTGTCTCCAGCCATCTTTTTCGCTAAACCATAGGAATTCCTTGCCACCATTGAGCCACTTAAATTCATGTCTGTAGGTGAGCCCATAGGTATTTTCCCAGCTAGACAGCACGTCTATCCAAGTCTCGTCTTGCTCTTCAAAAATGAGCTTGGATGTATTCTCTTTTACTTGGATGCTAAAGATTTTGCTGTGGTTTTGCTTGCGATTGAGTTGCTGCACCAAAAGCTGTTCCGCGGAATTCCACTCCATTCGAGGCAAGTAGTGCTGCTGTGGATCCCCTGGAATGTTCAACCAAGTGAGTTTTTGGCCGGCAAGCTCAATGACGCCAATTTTCGCTGGTGATGGAGACTCCCCTACTTTAGGGTACTCAACTGGGATAATTTGAGAATAGATGGAATCGGTAGTATTGATCATGTAATAATCCCGAATCTGATTCGCATCGATTTGCCAAAAAGCAATTCGCTTACTGTCTGGGCTCCATTGGAAACCATCTCTGCATGCAAACTCCTCTTCATAAGCCCAGTCAAAGGTACCGTTGATTAATTTGCGGTTGCCATCTTTGGTTAAAGGGGTGATCTGACCTGTAGTCAAATTCTCCGTATACAGATTGAATTCGCTCACAAATGCTACTTGCGACCCATCTGGGGAAAGTTTTGCAAAGCGAAGTGAGCTTTCAGGCAAGGACTTCCCAACTTGCTTGAGTTGAGCAGTTTCTAATTCATACACCCAATAATCCCCTTGGGTCTGCAATCTCCATACGCTTTTGGTATTGGTATAGAGCAGCAGCTTTTTTTCATCCTGCGAAAAGGTGAAGTCCGTGATGGAAAGTGGTGCTTGTCCTTTTGGAGTTAGTTGGGCTGCTGAAAGAATCCGCTGCCCTTCACTACTTGGAAGTGTATATTTAAAAATTTCATTTTTTACAGCTGAATAGTAGGTACTCCCCTCCTTTCCCCATTTGATTTCTTGTGCAATTGAGTTAGTTACAAAAAGGAAGAGTCCAAAAAATAGACTGAGTACGAAAGCGTGTTTTTTCATGGTATATAGGAATTGTCTTAAGGCTAAATACTTGAAAAAAAAGGACAATTCAAGACCTTTCATCCAAAATATCATCCAGTCGGTACTGGTAATCGTATTGAAGATCTTCATGTAGCGCAGCTATCCCCTGCTGAATTTTCTTCACCTGCATGTCAAACAGGTGCTTGATGATGGTATGTTGGAATTTTAGGTACCCGTATCGCTGCAATTGCTCGCAGAAATACAGCAGCAACTCTACCTGATCCTCTTTTTTCTTGGATAGCTTGAGGCTTTTATTCAGCTTTCTGCGAATTGTTTGCGCTGACTTTTTAGCAAAAAAATAGGATTTAGTATTGGCCGTCTGAAACAACTCTTCCAATTCCTCTTTTACAGTATCCACAAAAAGAGCTGGTTGATCCTGCTCGTGGAGCTTAAAATGTAAAAAAGCCTTGTTGTCACGACTAAATTTGCTGAGGTCAATCAATAGACCTACCAACTCCTTTTCATCGAGGTAGTTGAGTTCTTTTTTGAGTTCGGCCAGTGCGGGAATTTTCATGTAAAATCAGGGCAATCCTGTAGGAATTTTGAGGTCTAGGATCAAATTTTGAGTAAAATTTCCAGACAAACTAAACAATTGTTGAATGGAAGCGAGTTTATCAATAAATTTAAGGCAATAAGTAATTAAGAGATGGAAGCGTACGGAAAGATATTATTGATTGCCATGCCCGCATTTTTTGTGCTGGTGTTATTGGAAAAAGCCTGGGGCTTGTTTAAGGGTCAGGATACCGTGCCGGTGTCGGACATGGTGGCCAGCTTGAGTTCTGGGATTACCAATGTCACCAAAGACGTCTTGGGGCTCAGTGTGGCAGTGATATCCTACCAGTGGCTCTATGCTCAGTTTGGGTTTTTCGAGATTCAAGCAACCTGGTTGGTGTATGTGCTCGCCTTTTTTGCCCTAGACTTTGCGGGTTACTGGACCCACAGAATCGCCCACGAGTACAATATCTTTTGGAACAACCACATCGTGCACCATTCGTCAGAAGAGTTTAATCTCGCATGTGCACTTCGTCAAAGCATTTCCTCGATATTCAAAATTTTCACTGTCTTCTTGTTGCCCGCTGCACTCCTTGGCATCCCTCCCGAGGTAATTGGAATTGTAGCCCC
>CAMCBC010000038.1 GCA_945872775.1 Spirosoma fluviale
TTCTTATTTTTCTCTCCCCTCCTATCCATTATTCCAGCTATTGCAAGTTCCATCGCATTGGTGCTGGTAGGTTCCTTTATGATCTTGCCCCTCACCCTAATCAATTGGAAAAATCCAGAAGATGCCCTTCCCGCCTTTTTGACACTAGTCCTTATTCCCTTCACTTACAGTTTGTCCATTGGCATTTCTTTTGGGTTTATTTCCTACACCTTTTTGAAATTTGCTGTAGGAAAAAGAAAGGAAATTCACCCCATTTTAATTTGGATTAGCCTACTTTCGATTTTCTTTCTCGCCCTATGAAATCACTTTCCTTTCTCTTCCTTTTTCTACTCTTCTCCCTAGGTGCTACGGCTCAACGCATTGCAGTTTTGGGAGCTCTTGATCAGGAAATCGCCATCCTATTGGATTCGCTGAAAGAAAAAAAAGAAGTTCAGTATGGAGGGCTAACCTTCTACACAGGCAATCTAAAAGGGCAAGAAGTAGTCATCGGCAAATCGGGTGTTGGCAAAGTAAATGCAGCCTACAGCACCGCGATTCTACTGGATCATTTTACGCCGAAGCAACTGATCTTCACCGGCGTTGCAGGAGGATTACATCCCGAGTCCCTTCCAGGCGATGTAGTCATTGGTACGAAATTGATTCAAACTGATTTTGGACAGATCGATTCGGTAGGCTTCAAGATCTCCCCTTTTCGTAAGCTTTCGGGCGGGCGATACGATGACTTGTACATCCACTCAGATCCAGGATTGGTACAGCAGGCCGAAGCTGCTGCCAAGCGAGTCACTTTTATACCCATATCCAATCGAGCTCCTCGCGTATTTTCAGGGGTGATTGCAACAGCAGATGTGTTTGTCAGCAACCAGGCTACAGCGGAAAAATTGTATACAGACTACGAAGCCTTGGCCACTGAAATGGAAGGTGCAGCCGTAGCGCATTTGTGCAGAACCTTGGGTGTTCCCTTTATCGTTCTACGCAGCTGCAGCGACAATGCCAACCAAGTAGCACGAGTGAGTTTCAACCAGTTCGTCCGCCCTGCAGCCATCAACTCCGCAGGAATCGTCCTGCAACTGCTCCAAGCTATGAATTAAGTGGACTCGGGTTTGTTTTCACCCAAACGAAGGAAAGCGTCGACCTTTATTTTTTCCACTTGTCAAATTAAGCGGTAAAAAGGCCTTATTTTAATTTAGGTTAGTCTTGAATTGCTGTACAACAAGGGAGGTTCCTTAAACTTTTCTATCAGTTCTGAATCTAACGCATAAGCCAAATTCCAAACCTATGAAATCCTTTTGCCTTAGCCTTTTCTTTTTTGTGGTACTTTTTGTTCCGCTGCATGACCTCGAAGCCCAGCAGAAAGGCAAGCTGCGGGGAACTGTTCAGGAAAGTGGAAAAGCCAGCCCCCTTCCCTTTGCAACCGTAGGCGTTTATTCCCAAAAAGACAGCCTTGTCGGTGGGGGTATTGCGGATGAAAAAGGAAATTTTGAAGTGCTATTGCCCCTAGGCTCCTTCTATGCGCTAGTGGAATTTATGGGATTTGAGCCCATCAAATCTTCCGTTTTCACCTTGAGCGCTAGGCAAAATGCAGTAGACCTTGGAGTCCTATCCCTACAATCCAGCACTTCAGATCTAGCAGAAGTACTGGTGCAAGGGGAAAAAACGTTGATGGAACTCGCTTTGGATAAGCGGGTATTTAATGTGGGAAAAGACCTCGCCAATGCGGGCGGGAATGCCTCAGACATCCTGATGAATCTCCCCTCTGTCGCCGTGGATCCGGAAGGAAATGTCAGCTTGAGAGGCTCCGCCAATGTGCGCATCCTCATAGATGGCAAACCCTCAGGACTCGTAAGTTTTAAAGGGAGCAGTGGGCTTCGTCAGCTTCCAGCCAACCTAGTGGAACGCGTGGAAGTGATCACCAACCCCTCTGCCAGGTATGAGGCCGAAGGAATGGCAGGGGTGATCAACATTATCCTGAAAAAAGACGAGAAACAGGGTTTCAATGGTTCTGGAGAAGTAATTGTCGGATCTCCGCTCAACCTTGGATTTACAGCCAACCTCAACTACCGCAAAAATCGAATCAACTGGTTTGTAAATTATGGACTAGCCAATCGGGTTAGCCCTGGCAGAAGCAAATTGTACCAGGAAGTATACCAAGATGAGTTCAGCGCCTTACTCCTTCAGCAGCGATCCACTTCCACCGTAAACAGTCTCAACAATAGCTTACGAGCAGGCCTTGATTATTTCTTTAGTGAGCAGAGCATCCTCACCGCCTCCTATGTGTGGCGCAGAAGTGATGCCCATCGCATTACGGACATTCGCTACGAGGATTACATCAACACCTTGGATTACTATCTAGGCTATGCCGAACGGAGACAAGACGAGACGGAGGATGAACCCAACAAGGAAGCAATCCTAAATTTCAAAAAAAGGTTTGAACGAAAAGGGCACGAACTGAATGCCTCCTTTACCTATTTGAACTATTGGGAAAGATCCAACCAGCTGTTTACCGAAAACGCCTTCACTCCCGCTGGACTGAAACTTCCGAAAGGTGCCTTGACCCAAACTTCCTTGAATGACGAGTATGAAAACCAATACCTTCTCCAGGTAGACTACACCCAACCCTTCGGCACCAAGGGAAAGATAGAGACCGGAATCCGAACCAGCTTTCGAGAAATGGAAAATGACTATTTGGTTCAGGAATTAAAAGAGTCAGGCAGTTACGAAACCGTTGATGGCTTAGACAATATCTTCCTCTATGACGAGAATATTCTGGCAGTCTATGGCATCTTGGCAAACGAATGGGCAAAATGGAGCTACCAAGCAGGTTTAAGGGCAGAATACACAGACATTGAAACCCGACTGGTAGAAACCAAAGAGTCGAATCCGAGAACCTATTCCAACCTTTTTCCAAGCGGTCACCTGAACTACAAGGCCAATGCAAAAAATGCATTCCAGCTGAGCTATAGCCGCCGCATTCGACGCCCTGTCTACAATGACCTAAGCCCCTACGTGACTTTCTCAGATCAGCGTAACTTTTTTTCGGGCAATCCCAACCTCGACCCAGAGTTTACGGATGCCTACGAACTTGGACATATCCTGTATGGAGAGAAAAGCACCCTTTTTTCTACCCTATACTACCGAAATACACAAGATAAAATTCAACGTATTCGAAGTGTAGGGGAAAATGGATTCTCCGTAACGGCCCCCTATAATTTAGTTGGGGAAGAATCGTATGGGTTAGAATTGAGTGGGGATTATGCTGCCAAATCCTGGTGGAAATTGGATTTCAATGCCAACTTTTTTTATGCAAAAGTAGATGGAAGCAATCTTAACCAAAATTTTCAAGCGACCACCACTTCCATGCTTTTCAGACAAACCTCCCGCTTTACCTTGGACAAGGGTTGGGACTTACAACTACGCGGAAATTACGAAGCTCGACGAAAAACAGCTCAAGGAGTGCAGAAAGGGATCTTCTTTTTGGATTTTTCGGCAAGCAAAAAAATCTTAGGCCAAAGAGGCACACTCATCTTTACCCTTTCCGATGCCCTTAACTCCCGCATCAACCGCTATGTGACGGAAGGAGGCAATTTCTTCACCGAGGGTGAGTCGCAGATGATCCTACGCCAGGCCAACCTGACCTTTAACTACCGAATCAAACAATAAGTATTGCCCCACTTGCTTCTGCTATGCGTTTTTTTGGATTAACCTATTTATTTTTTTTGCTAGTAACTAGTCAAGGGCTAGCCCAAAAAATCAATGCATCCTACCGGCTTAACATTCAAAAAGCGAGTAGCCCCATCGCTGTGGATGGGGTCATGGATGAAAAAACTTGGCAAGAAGCGGAGGTAGCAAGCAACTTTTTTATGATCACGCCGATGGATACCAGTTTCTCCAAGGTGAAGACAGATGTACGGATGAGTTATGATGAGGAGCAGCTGTATCTCATCGTGATCAACTACCATGCGAGCGATGGACCCTACATGGTGGAGTCGCTGCGGAGAGACTTTAGCTTTGGGAAGAATGACAACTTCCTGCTCTTCATGGACCCCTTTGACGACCTCACCAATGGATTTTCCTTTGGTGCCAATGCAGCCGGTGCCCAGTGGGATGGGCAGATGTCCAACGGTACTTCCATAGACCTAAGTTGGGATAACAAATGGGTGTCGAAAGTCAAAAATTATGCCGATCGTTGGGTCTTTGAGGCAGCAATTCCCTTCAAATCCATCCGCTACAAGAAAGGCATACAGGAATGGGGCATCAACTTCTCCCGCCTTGACCTCAAAACCACAGAAAAATCTGGCTGGGCACCTGTACCCCGGCAATTCCCCTCCTCTACACTTGCCTACACGGGCACCTTGGTCTGGGATCAGCCACCTCCAGATGCGGGAGCTAATATTTCCCTCATCCCCTATGCCCTTGGAGGCTTTAGTAAAAATGGGGAATCCGGCGAAAATGCTACTTACAAACGAGAAATTGGCCTCGATACGAAAATCTCCCTGACCTCATCTTTGAATTTGGACTTGACCATCAACCCTGACTTTTCACAGGTGGAAGTGGACCGACAGGTGACGAATCTTGACCGCTTTGAGCTCTTCTTTCCGGAACGCAGGCAGTTTTTCTTAGAGAATGGGGATTTATTTGGAAGCTATGGCTACAGTTCTCTTCGACCCTTCTTTTCACGGCGGATAGGACTCAATGCGCCCATCCAATTTGGAGCTCGACTCAGTGGGAAGCTCAACAAGGATTGGCGCATCGGGGCGCTCAACATGCAAACAGGAGCAGTTGAGAAAACGGGGCTGCCTGCACAGAACTTCTCGGTGCTGTCCCTGCAGCGGCAGGTGGGTGCCCGCTCGACGATTGGTGCCTTGGTAGTCAACAAGCAATCCCTGAATTACGACCCCTCCTTGGTGCCCGAAAACAAAACCAGATACACGGAATTCAACCGGAACGTTGGTTTTGAGTACAACCTCGCCTCCGCCAATAATCTTTGGACAGGAAAGGCAATGATTCTCCAATCCTTTGGTCCAGATGCTGTTGGAAGGGGAATCGCACATGCAGCGAATTTGAAATATGCCAGCGGCAACATGACTTGGAACTGGCAACATGAGTACGTGTCTGAAAACTACTCTGCCGAGGTAGGCTTTGTGCCACGAACCGCTTTTTACAAGATCAGTCCATCCGTCGGCTACCGCTGGTTCCCCAAGAGTGCCCTAATCCTAAGCCATGGACCCGAACTGAATTCGATCCGCTATTTTTCACTCAAAGGAACCCAAACGGACAATACGACCTACGCGACCTACAGCATCAAGTTTCGAAGTCAAAGCAGCCTATTGGTCTGGGGAGCACATGATTTTGTGCTGCTGCAGCGCCCCTTTGACCCGACTAACTTCTCAGGCAAAACCCTAGCCACAGGAACCGAACACCAATGGTCTGCGATGGGATTGGAATACAGTTCCAAGCCACAAAGTGTCTTTACCTATTCCTTCAGTGGACGTACAGGAGGATATTATGCAGATGGGAAGCGGTACAACTTGACTGCTGACTTGGGCTACCGTTTTCAGCCCTACGTAAGTTTGGCCTTGAGTAGCAATTACAATTCCATCGATCTCCCTGCCCCCTGGGGGGAAACCCAGTTCTGGCTGGTTGGTCCGCGAGTAGATGTGACCCTGACCAATACCGTCTTCTTTACCACCTTCGTACAATACAACGAGCAGATTGACAACATCAACCTGAATACCCGGTTTCAATGGCGGTTTAAGCCTGCTTCAGACCTTTTTTTGGTGTATACCGACAACTACCTGCCTGCTCCCTTCTTGATGAAAAACAGGTCCCTAGTTTTGAAATTCACCTACTGGTGGAACCCCTGATTTAATCGATTGAAATATTTAGGAAAGTAGCTACGCCAAAAAGTGGGCGTGCGCGAAGGAATTGCCCATTTTCAAAGCCAGCAGCGATTTCTACCCTGAAAATCCGGAAGAGGTTATCTAAAGAATAGCCAATCTCCGTGTAGTGCGGTGAGTTTTGAGTTTTCAGGTAGTTGACAAATATATTTTCCCGCACCCCCGAGAAGCGAAGCATCGGAAGCTGCGTAAAAATAAATTTTCGGAATTGGTAGTGCGCAATGCTGGAAATATAGGATCCTGAAGTGCTGTAGCGGTAGTAGTCCATCACGCGGTAGTTGGAGGCTGCTCCCATTGAGGAGAAAAGGGTTCGGTTCCCTCCAAAATGTTTGTAGTCTTGGAAAAATACCTGACTATCGTTTAGGAATGTTCCTGCAGTCACATTGAAGTCCAGCTTGCCACTCACCCCAAAAGAAAAATCATGCTTTAGCGAAGCTTCCAATTGGTCGAAGTCCGCTGCCAATCCCGAAGTGCTGAGTTGTGGCAGTGCCTTCTGGTAGGTAAACGAAAACAAAGGGGCGCGCTCATAATTCGGAATTTTCCTTCCATTCCGAATGGAATAGGTCAATCCTGGTCTCCAATCCAGTGTAGCTTTGAATTTGGCTACCTGATGATTGGAGAATGTTCCTTCCAATGCTTCCACATTGAGCGGGGTATTGGAGGTGTATTGCTGCCGCTCATTTCTCGAGTAACTAAAGTCCGTGGTGTTTTCAAGCTGTTTTCTATCCGCCCAGAGGAACGAGAGTTGATAGCTTAAAGCGGATGATTTGCGTTCACCCCAAGTAGCTTGCACAAAATCTTGCTCATATAACTTCAGGTAGTTTCTTCTCGCAAAAAGCGAATAAGATGCATTGACTTGTTCTTGTATTGGATCCTCTGGGTTAAATTGGAAAGCAAATCTACCTCCTGAAAGCCCCCAGTTGGCTCCTGAGCCTGGTTTAGTAATCGATCTCCGAATCGCTACTTTTCCATACCACTGCTCACTCGAAAATCCATAGCGGAGTTCAGGCTCAATTCGAAAAACCTTCCGGATGCGATTTACCGAATCGGCCAGCTTGATTTCTTCCACCTTTCGGTAAAAAAATCCAAGCCCAACTTTATATCCTTCGACGGTGTTGAAGGAAAATTTGGTCAGGTTTACCGGGAAGCCAATGGAAACCCCTTTGCCGAAACTATAGCTGCCCCCCATAAATAGGTCTTGGGGTTGAAACTTGGTACGGGCCTTTTTGGCGATGGAGTCTACTTCAGATTTTTTGGCAGCTTCGATGACGGCTAGACTATCGTCGCGCTTGTACCCTTCAATTTCCTTTAGGCTAAGCGGCACAGGTCGTATACTGTCCCAATAGGCCAGATCCCGTTTCCGAGCGAGGGTATCCACCACATAGTTTCGTTCGGATACCACTCCCTTTTTTTCCTCTTCTTGGCGCTGCTGAATTACCTCCTTCTCGTATTGATTGAGCAGTTTGCGGTACTCCTTCTGTGTTTTTGGCTGTTCGCTTGCCAGCTGCTCTAGCGCCGATGCCGACTTTGAAAATTTCTGAGTATTAATTGGTGCTTGCTGAATTTTTTCATCTACCAATTCAGGCTTGTGTGAAAGATCGGGATTGAGTTTGATGTCGTAATCCCGTGTAGACACGAAGTAGTTGAACTGCCCTGCAAAGCCAAAGACCTTGCCGCCAAAGGTATACTGCTGCGTCAAGGGCATCCAAACATTGGGTGCGATCGGAGAATAATTTTGTCGGATATCGACCTGAAATCCCAGAACTGAAGTTCTCAAGTTCAAGCTATGAATCGCCCACAGGTCGTCGATGATGTAGATAAATCCCTCAAAAACCCGCTCACCTCGAGACCTAGGAGTAACCTTTATTTTATTGACGAGCACATTTTGGTCAAAGAAGCTCCCTTGGAAGGTAAACTGATAGTAGATGAAGGCAGATTTGGAAAGTGGTGACACCACCTCATTTACTTGATCCTGGTAAAAGGAAGTTTGGATGTAGCGTGCAGGAGAAGTGCCCTGATTGTCCCCATTGGTCCGGATGGAGATCACCTTCTCTTCTACTTTATTGGGCAGCGTAAAGGTAATTCGTGAAACGGCCTCGGAGGTGTAAGCTTCGTTAAGTTTGAGCCCTTCCTCGGCTAGCTTCTTTTTTAGAAAAAAGGGAGCATCGGTCAACTGACCTGATCCTTTGAGATACACCGTCATCGCGTAGCGCTGCAGCTGAAGTCGGTGGTAGGTTGACTTGGATATGGCCTTTCGCATGATCGTCAGCGCAGGGTCCTCTGCGCCTGCTTGTACTTCTACTTGGCTGAGGTTAATCACCTGTGATGCCAATGAAAAATTAAGGGTAACCCAATCAGATTTGATTTCTACGGTGCGGATTTGCGAAGCATAACCCAGGTATTGAACTACCACATCGTAGAGACCTGGGGCAAGTTTAAATTCGTAGCGCCCGCTTTCATTGGTGGGTACCCCATCTTGCAGATTCCGAATATATACGGACGCAAAAGCGAGCGGCTCACCGGCTTCAGTAGTCACTACCCCTTTGATTCCTTGACCATGCACGAGGTGGAAGGAACTTAAAAAAAATAGTACTAGGTAAAAGAAGTAATTTCTGCGCATAAACTAGTTTGTCCCCGAAAGGTAAGGATGCAAAACTGAACGAAGAGAATAGGTAAGAAGTTTTAACAAAAGTAAAATGTAATTATCACTCAATTAGGGAGGTGGCTCAAAATGCCTAATCACCCCCTCGGATAGGCAGTCAACGGCTGACGGCCAACGGTCCACAGCTCATTTAACAGAACTTCAAAACTTACATTCATTAGTGATTAGTGAAATAGTAGCTAATCACAACAGTGGATAGGAAAGGCTGTGATTTTTAACAACTTTCCCTCCTAAAAAAGTGAAGCACTAGCGGTTTTTCGAGATACTGAATACTTCTAAACTTGAATTATTCTTTGCAAAAATCAACCATTTAATGGTTCCTACGGTCACCTCTCTAATTTGCTTCACATCCCCATTTATTTTCATAGGGCTTTCCTTGAAAGTCTTGAAGGATCCAGATGCATCTCCTTTCAGGATAAGGCCCCAATTTCCCTGATACGAACCAAAATAAGAAGCCACAGCGGTAGTATTTCCCCCTAAAACAAGATCTAAAAATCCATCTTGATCTATATCCTCAACAGCAATATCCTCTATGGGTGAAAATTGTGCTTCAATAGGTAGTGCCTTCGCAGTGAAATTTTTGCCTTTTTGGTTGTATAGCACCAAAGATTCAAATTGATGGGACTTCAAATAAGGAGCCTCTTTGATTTGGAATTTAGCGAATACTTCATCGACAGTTTTACCTGCAAAATCATTGTAGCGGACAAAGTCTTTTTTTAGAATAGGAATTTGTTTCACTAGTTCATCTTTTGTGGCTACCGTAAAATAATTCCCATCCACAGGATAAGAGATGATTTGTTCACTAGTTCCATTTTTATCAAAATCAGCCACCACCATTTTTATGGGAAATTCCGCAGAGGGTTTCATTCTATGGTTTAAACCTAAATTGCCAACTACTACATCTGGGAAACCATCTTGATTAAAATCTTGAACAGCTAGTGAGCTCCACCATCCATTCATATTATCCAATCCAAAACGTACGGTTTCATTGACTAGCTTTCCGTTTTTAGTCAAGAAAATAGTGATTGGCATCCATTCTCCGATGACAATTAAATCTTGAGTACCATCTGCATCAATATCTGTCCAAGCAGCGTCTTTGACCAACCCTAGGTTTGCTAATTCTGGGGCAATTTGATTGGTGATGTCTTGATATCGATTTTGTCCCAAATTTTTCAACAAATAGCTTCGAGGAATCTGCCCATATTTTCCAGCAACATTCCTTCCTCCCACCATCAAATCAACTAAGCCATCTTGATCAACATCATGTGCTAAAATAACTGAGACTTGTGCGTTTTTTTCCAAAGGAAGACTGATGCTTTGCTGAAATACACCTTTCCCATTATTCAAATAGATTTTTGATTGTCCCCCTGTATCATTCGGATCAGCTACATTTCCGCCTCTGCCTACCACAAGGTCTAGGAAACCATCTTTATTGCTGTCAAAAAATATAGCCTCTGTATCTTCAAGGGCAGCATCCTGTTCGAATAGTGGTTGATTCGACTTTTGAAATTTCCCTCCCTGGGCTTGGACAAATAAATGACCTGCTTGTCCCGAAGCCCCTCCTACGTAAATATCTTCTCTCCCGTCACCATTCACATCTCCCACTGCTAAGGCTGGCCCTTCTTGTGAAAGTTTGTGAGGCAGAAGGGATTCGTAATTGAAGTCATTGAAATTATCTTCGTAATGGTCAAAGTCTAATCCAGATAAGTTATTCTCAACGACTTTCAAGATAGGCTCTTTGGTTTGAGGCAAATAACTAGGAAAATTTTTTGCAGCAGACTCATCCACTGTAATTGTTTGGTTGGCCTTGACGTTTGTAAATTTTTCAATCTTTCCACTTGGCCAAATTACCTTAAGAGAATCTAGGCTATTTAATTCTCCAAGTCCTAGGTGAACCTCAGGAGCAGTAGAAGATTGAAAACCACGGCTGGTGAAGTTTTCTTGAATAATTTGTTTCCCATTTCCGAACGCTTCAACGCGGCTACCTAAACCAAATTTATTCCCACCAAGTCCCTTAAATCTGATTTTCAAAAAGTTGTTTTTTGATTGATCCAGTTGCTGCGCCTGTTGGTTTTCTAAGATTTGAGCCGCGGAATTGATGTTGTTGATGACTAAATCTAAATCTCCATCATTGTCCAAATCGGCATAGGCAGCTCCATTAGAAATATTTTTTGGGGGGACATTCCATGTAGCACTTACATCTTGAAATGTCAAATCTTTGTTGTTTCGGAAGAAGAAATTGGCAACATCTCCGGAAGGCATTTTTGAGGCCAACTCTAGGTCACTAATTTCAGAGTTGTTCTGTAGGCCATTTTCCAGATTGGGATTAGTAACAAAGTTCATGTAATCCAAGTCATTTGGTCTACGTACAATTCCATTCGAAATGAAAATGTCTTTCCAGCCATCGTTGTCGTAATCAGCTAACAACACCCCCCAACTCCAATCTGTAGCAGAAATACCCGAAAGCTGCGCGATTTCTGAAAAGGTGCCATTCCCGTTGTTTAATTGAAAACAGTTTCTAGAAAATTGCCTTTCAAATCCATAATTCAACTTCTGCTGTAAGTTTTCTTCCGTATCCTCACCTTGAGATAATTTTTGAATGATCTCATCTTTTGCCAACATGTCTAGGGTAATAAAATCCACCCAGCCATCATTATTTAAATCAGCAAAATCGCTACCCATGGAAAACCTACTGCTGTAATTGATGGCTGAAGCGGTTTGATCTTGGAAGGTACCATCTGCCCTATTGAGGTAGAGGTAATCGTTTTCATTAAAGTCATTGGAAACGTACAAGTCAGGCCAGCCATCGTTGTTCAAGTCAGAAATACCGGTTCCTAATCCATAGCCCAGCTGACTTGAATAAATCCTAGCCTCATTCGTGATGTCAGTAAATCTCTTTTCCCCTTTTTCACTATTGTTCTTATACAATCGATCACCTGCCAAGCCATCATCCAAGTAGCGAAGAGAGGCTCTTCCAAAGCTTTTCTCCGTATGAACTGCATGGTTTAGCAAATACATGTCTAGATCACCATCTCGATCGTAATCAAAAAAAGAAGCATGTGTACTAAATCCCTGAAAATCCAATCCGTATTCAGCAGCTTTTTCACTGAAGGTCAGATCTCCATTATTGATATACAGTTCATTCTTACCACTAATGCCTTTAAAATTACCCAGTCTACAAACGTAAATATCCAGCAAACCATCCCCATTGATGTCGACCATGCTCACCCCTGTTTTCCAGGAGCCTAAGGATTCCAAACCCGATTTCTTTGAGATGTCCTCAAAAACCATTTTTCCCTTATTTAGGAAAAGTTTGTTTGGTCCTTGATTGGAAGAAAAATAAATATCAATGAGCCCATCGTTATTGACATCTCCAAGAGAAACACCTCCTCCGTTGTAAAAATAAAGGTAATCGATGATGCTAAATGCCTCCGTTTCAGTCAGCAAATTGATGAAATCAACACCCGTCTTTTGGGCAGGAAGACTTACAAAAAGTGTATTCTTTTGTTCTAAATCAGAATTAGTAGTGCAAGAATAAAAAATGAATAAAGACAGTACCCAAAACTTAGCTAGACCGGGTTTCATTATACCTTAAACATTTTTGATAACATTAAAATCTGAAAAGTCAATTCATGGATTTTTCAGATTGACTTTTTTCAAATTCATCTTGAAGCCTTTTCTCAACCTCCATATCAGTAAAAATAGCTTGAACAAACTGATCATCTTTTATAAAAAGGTTAATTCTCCGCTTTCCATCCATTTTGTAGTAAATTTTCCCTTGATACTTATCATTTATAACCTTAAAATCATCCCCATAGATTGACTTATAGGTTTCCAATATTTTGGGAAACAAGGCTACTGCAGAAAATTCCTTGTTCCAAGGAGCCCATGAATCATAGGTATAGGTAACCGGCAATTCATAGATTTTCTTTTCTATAAACGTAGGGAAAAACCGCATGCTCACATCACCATCATACACACCTTTAATTTTATGCTCCACACTAGTTGTACCACCAGGACCCTGGGTTATTTTTTGCTGCTTATTCAATTCAGTGCAATGGTCAAAAAAATCCTTTTGTGCCATACCTAAATAAATCCCTAAAAAAAGACTATCTGATTTAGGTCCATCATTTTCGGAGAAATTAAATCCAGGGGAATTACAGCCTTGAAAGGCGATGCTGAGAAGTAGAAGAGCAAGAATTGGCAGGGAAATACGCATACGAATTTTACTTTTTAGGTCACGAAAGTTACTAATTCTTTGATAAAGTTCGGTTAGAAAAGACTGAATACGTCCAAGTTGTTATTCACATTTTTTTTTGGATTTAGAGATTAGTGATGCTTTAAAACTAGCTTAATTTTAAAATCACTTTAACCCTTATGAAAGCAATGAAATAAAAAAAAGCAGGCTGTCTAGGACAGCCTGCTTTACTAGTAGAATCAAAACTAATTAATTGTAACCTGGATTCTGCTTCAAGTTTGTATTGGCAAGAAGCTGTGGTTGTGGAATAGGGAAGATTTCCAAGAAGCTTCCAGGAGCGTGAACTTTCTTAGGTCTGTTCATTCCTGCAAACGGCCACCAAGCATCACCATACTTCTTAAAGCGTATTTGATCTTGTCTTCTAGTCATCTCCACATACATTTCTCTACCTCTTTCAGCCAACAAGTTGTCAGCAGTCAAAGTAGTAAATGGCTGAAGTCCACCTGCTCTAGCACGGATTTGGTTTACCAAAGCCAAAGCTTCAGCAGTTTTACCTAATCTGAAATTAGCCTCAGCAAGAGAAAGAATAACATCTGAAAGTCTAAAGATTACGAAGTCATTACTCATGTTAGGTGTACCACCTCTTTCGAATTCATACTTCGCAATTCTAGCTCCAGCTTGTCTCAAACCTCCTGGAGAGATCTCATTCAAGAAAGGCATGAAGGTCAATGGAGGACCATTTGGATCACCCTTCAATCCAGTTGGATCGGTAACTTCAACTCCTGGATCGACCAAAACTGATCCATCCGCTTTCTTCTGTGGTCCAACTAAGAAGTTGCTCAATCGACCATCAACTGTACCAGTAGACTGCTCCAAAGCCAAACCTTTCCAAACTGGTCCTTGAGTACCTGGATTTTTCACTGGATCAATGTAAGAATTGTAAAATTCTTCTACAGTTTGATATCCATTCCAAGGCTGATCAGTAAGGTTAAAGGTAGACTGGCTCACAATGTGAAGTGTCATCTGTACCCAGTTGAATCCACCAGCGAATACCTTATCATAAGGATAGACAAAAATGTTTTCTGGAGATCCTGCGTTATTGATGGCAAAGTTAGCCTGATAAGAAGGGTTCAAGGTGTAAGGACCAGTATTGATAATTGTAGAAGCATCAGCTGCAGCTAGAGCCCACTGAGGAGTTCCAGTATATACTTCAGCATTCAAGTACAATTTCATTCTGATTGTCAATGCACTCCACTTAGTCAATCTTCCGTAAGTAGTACCATCCTTTTTAGTAGGTAGCAATGGAATAGTCTCATTCAATTCTTTTAGAACGAAATCATAAACTTGCTTTCTTGTGCTATTACCTGGCTTTTCAGTAGACGTAAAGTCTGTTACAATTGGAACATTTCCAAAAGCATCCAAAGCCCAATAGTAGTACAACGCTCTCAATGCTCTAAGCTCTGCGATGTATGCAGGAGAGTTCGCATTGTTAAGCTGCTCGAAAGAATAGATCAATCTATTACAAGTGTTAATCCCTCCAAAAAGGAAGTTCCAAGTGTTGTTCAAAAATGGATTGTCCTTTTGGAATTCATGCTGGTGCAATTGTAGAAGTACACCACCGTCAAACCAGTCACCACCCTTGTGAGAAACCACGATTTCATCGGATGCGATCTCGTTAATTGACCAAAGGCCAGAGTGATTACCCAATCCACCTAAAGAGGAGTAGGCTCCTCCTAATGCTGAAATAAATTCTTCATCTGTTTTAAAGAAGTTGTCTGAAGTAATCTGGCTATACACCTTTTCCTCCAAATCAACGCAAGACGAAGCGAAATAAGTCAGTCCTAGGCCAATCAAGAAGTATTTAAAATTTATTGTTTTTTTCATGATTTTTTTATGTTTTAGCTTAGAAACTTAAGTTTAGCCCTAGGGTAGTAATTGTAGTAGTAAAATAAGTAGCTCTACGCTCTATACCAGGAGCAAGTGGATCCCCATTTTCTGGATCCTGATATCTTACTGAAGGATCTACACCAGTGTATCCTGTAAACATGAATGGTGTTTGCACAGAAAGGAAAGTTCTGATTTTACCGATAGATTTACCTTGTTTAACATTAAAATTGTAACCAAGAGTAGCGTTATCCAAGATCATGAAATCTGCTTTTTCAACGTGGCTACTGTTATATTCTGCCTTTTTAATGTTTGGATCAAAATATTTAGTTTTTACAACGTTCCAGTTTTGAACTGTAGTACTTTCAGTGTTCTCATAGAAACCTCTGTAGCTATTGATCAAAGAGTGACCTAGGGAACCTCTAAAGAAGAAATTAAAATCCCAATTCTTGTAGCTGAAGTTGTTATTGATACCGAAGTTAACTGTAGGATAAGCAGTACCCAATTGAGCTCTGTCTTTATCACAGTTACAGTAAACAGGTTTTCCGCTAGCATCCTTAGCTGTACCATCGATCACTTTCATGATTGGTGCACCTTTATCATCAATACCTGTCTGAATTGGACCCCAAATCTGTCCCAATGGTCCGTTCTCTTGAACTCGGATCAACTGAGTAAGGTTTTGACCTGGAGAACCGAAGTTAGAACGGTAGTTAACTGCTCCAAAGGACAAATCTCCAGCTGACAAACTTCTTAGGTTAGTTGCTAGCGTTGAGAAATTAACACCTACAGTCCATTTGAAATCACTTTTGTCTATAGCATTGTAGTTTAACAATACTTCAAGACCAGAGTTTTCAACTTCACCAATGTTAAGAAGGGTAGTTGGGAAAAGGTTTGGTGGAACTGGTACGTTAATTGGTAAAATCATTCCACTTGTTACTCTGGTAAAATAATCAATTGTACCAGAAAGTTTATTGTTAAGAGCAACAAAATCTAAACCTATGTTGAATTCGTCTTTAGTTTCCCACGCTAAGTCTGGGTTGTTATTCGACACTGGTCCATAAGACGGTACAAAGCTTCCATTGTAAAAGAAGTTACCCTGACGACCATATCTCAATAAAGAAATGTAAGAATCGCCTGGCTGAGTACCTGTTCTACCGAAACTTGCTCTTACTTTCAATGCATTTACTCCTGTAATGTCCACCAAATTGGCAACGTTTACACCAGCACTAACTGCAGGAAATAATCCCCACTTGTTGTTCTCACCAAATCTTGTGGAACCTTCGTAACGAGAACTAATAGACAACAAATAAGTGTCATCGATATTGAAATTAGCACGTCCAAAGAAGGCAACTAATTTGTTTTCAGTAGCATAACTGTACACAGTTGCTAAACCATTTGCAAAATCAAGAGCCGCGCCCAAGTTGTTGTAAGTGAATGCATCTGTTAAGAAATTACCAGCTTGTGTGTAATCACCCTGATTGAAGAACTCCTGGTAAGAATATCCACCCAAGAAAGCCATATCTAATTTTCCTACTTCTTTATCGTAGTTTAAAGTAGCTTCAAACAAATCATTTAACCTTTCATTATTTTCAACGGTAGCTAAACCTTTTCTTCCGAATCCTCCTCCAAACTTAGCAGTCTTAGGTGAATATCTGCCATTCCAAAACGTTTCTCTCTGACTTGCATAGAAAACAGCAGCTTTAAAGTTACTAGTAAAGCTGTACTCTCCACGAATACTGGCTAACAACCTGCTCTCACGACCATCATTTTTGTTTTGCTCTGCGATAGATACTGGATTGAACCAATCAAAAATATCACGCTCAGAGTAGCCACCAAAATTCGGAGACTGTGGTTTTGGATCGTAGATTGGAAGCGTCGGGTTGGTAATGATCGCATATCTAAATGAGTTATCGTTACCAAACTGTCTATCAGCTGTTGTATTGGAAATACTTACTGTAAATAAAGCCTTGTCATTCAATGCTCTTTGAGTTAGGTTCAATCTAGCATTCAACTGATCAAAACCAGAATTAATACCTACACCAGATACATTTCGTGAGTTTAGGGACATTCTGTAGCTAGTACCTTCGTTTCCACCACTGATGGAAAGGTTGTTTACAAAACTAACTCCTGTCTTTGTTACTGCATCAAACCAATCTGTGTTTGAACCTAGATCATTTGAACCAGGTAGTGCTCTGTACTCGTCAGCAGTCATTACATTGATGGTACGAGCCACATTTTCTGTCGCAGCAGTACCGCTGTATTCCACTACTGCTTTTCCTTTTTTACCTGACTTGGTTGTAACCAAGATAACCCCTGAGGATCCTCTGGTTCCATAAATCGCAGCTGCAGATCCATCTTTCAATACGTCCATCGATTCGATGTCGTTTGGATCTACTGTACTTAAAGAAGCACCAATAACCCCATCGATTACGATTAGAGGTTCAGCGTTGGCTCCAAAAGAAGAAATTCCTCGAAGTCGGATGTTAAATCCACCATTTGGGTTACCTCCTGGTCTTGAAATATTCAAACCCGCAACTTTTCCTTGAAGCAATTGTCTAGGATCATTAACAGTTCCTTGGTTGAAATCTTCCGCTTTGATACTTGCAACAGCACTTGTGATTTCTTTCTTCTCCTGAGTACCGTAGCCGACTACGACCACTTCATTGAGTCCTTGAATTGACTCGGAAAGAGATAAATTAATAGTTGTTCTGGTGCCAACTGTTTCTTCAACCGTGTTGTATCCGATAAAAGAAAACACCAATACATCGGTGGAACTGGCTTCAATGGAAAAATTTCCATCTAAATCCGTCACCATTCCACGCGTGGTACCTTTTACTAAAACACTGGCACCAGGAATTCCTTCACCTGTACCAGCATCCGTAACCTTACCTGTTATTCTCGCTTGCTGCGCATTAGCAGAGAAACCTATGCTAAAGGCTAGAAGAGAGAAAAAACACAAAATTAGTAGTCCTTGTTTTTTCATTTGTTTTGGGCTTGAGTGTAAACTAATCCGCGAAATTTAGCAATTATTTAAAATTTAACAATTTTTAAACATTCTTTTTTTAAACTTTCAGAGTCTAGCGATACAAACTACTCCTTTTATAAGAATCAAAAGAATTATTTATTGATATGCTGTTGGCTCCCTAGGGAACTGCATCGCTGCCTGTTGCGCAGCAGAAAACTGATTTGCCAAACTAGACTCCTTGAGACAAGGAGCTTTACGCACTTGTTTCTACTCAGTAAATCCCTGAATTGACATTCAAACTTCCGCAACACTGCAACCCCTTCGATTTCGTAATGTTAGGGTAACACCGTTAATAATTAGTCAACAGCTAACGGTCCACCGTCCACTGAGAATTGTGCTCAACAACCAAAAAAGGAATTAAAATTTGGAAGCTAAACTATATTCTACTACTAAACGGCTGTCAACCGTGGACTGTCAGCTGTTGACTGACAATTCAGCCTCAAACACGAACCCCCATTCCTCCTTTGAATTAAAATTTAGGCAATCGCCTCAAAAAGTTATATTTTGGAAGAATTTTAAGTAAATACAATTCTTTTTTTTACTCTTGTCTTGTGAAAAAGCAGTACGGTCTCCTCTTTCTTTTTTACCTCCTTTTCTCCTGCAAGCAGGAAGGATCCGAGCCTTTATTCTCCCTGCTTTCTGAAAGTCAAACCGGCATTTCCTTCCGCAATGACTTGGTTTACACCGAAAAAATAAATCCCTACACCTTCCGTAATTTTTACAACGGTGCGGGTGTTGCAATCGGTGACATTAACCAAGATAGCCTACCCGATATTTTTTTTGCTGGGAACCAGCAAAGCAACCGCCTCTACCTCAATAGCGGTGAACTCAACTTTGAAGACATCACGGATAAGGCAAACCTAAATTCTGAAGGGTCTTGGACTACTGGCGTCAGCATGGCTGATGTGAATGGAGATGGACTCCTAGATATTTACGTCTGCAAATCGGG
>CAMCBC010000039.1 GCA_945872775.1 Spirosoma fluviale
GTATTGGATCGCTCTATTGCAGATAGCTCGAAAGGTTCTCATGTAAACAGCAATGGAATTATAGTTATTTCCTCGCATCCTGAGCTGCTTTTCTATCTTCTGAAGATCCTTCACACCAAGTGCTTTAAATGAGCAATTCAAGGGAATGATCTTTGACAAAACAGAAAGTGTAGACTTGTACGTTCTTGCAGAACCACCACGACCAGATTGAATCAATTGGTCAATGTTGTCCTGCCAAAACTCGAGTACAGTCATCTCATCAGCTGACTTCTGAAGAACAAATGCTTTGATGTCCTCTAAGGAATAAGTTCGATTGATGTTTGCACTGTTAAAGGCTCTCAAACGCTTGGCGTATTTCTCTTTGAGCTCTTCCAAGTGTAATTGTAAGGAGGGATTCCCTAGAACAATTCCCTTGTTTCGATCAAACCTATTTTTGAGAATACTTTCTCCTGTTGGAATGTCAAAATGAGCTCGATCATGCCTAATCCTGATGACAATAGGATAAGTATTGTCTTGCTTTTTTCTTGACTTTAGATTGAGTTGGATGGTTGCCATAAACTAGATGATTTATGGCCTTTGCATGGTGCTAAAATGTTCATGCTATTGCAACGCAGATCGTAAAATTGCATGCTAATTGCATGAACAAAACGGTGTATTGGTTGCGCTAGTTTGGGGTAAAAACAAAAAAACCCTGCATTTCTGCAAGGTTTTAAGCTCCCCCTCCTGGGCTCGAACCAGGGACCCCATGATTAACAGTCATGTGCTCTAACCAGCTGAGCTAAGGAGGAATGGTTATGACGCACCCTTTCGGGAATCGTGTTGCAAATGTAGACCTATGGGATATTTTTTCCAAATGCTCCGCGCAAAAAAACTTGGGTTTTCTTATCCATTATTCACTTGTAATTCGAAATCAACCACTTAAATGGATATTTAGCAGTCAAGCCTTATCCTTCATGTCGCGCTCCTTCCATCACCACAAAGGCATGCAGGATCGCTGGAAATACCGCCTGTATGCCTTCTGCCGCCCCTGCAGGTGATCCAGGTAGTGCCAAGACAAGTGTCTCGGCAATTTGCCCAGCAAGAGATCTCGAAAGCATTGCGGTAGGCATGCGCTGCTGCCCATAAGCGCGAATGGCCTCTTCAATACCCAGAATACGGCGATCCAACAGCGGCTCCAAAGCCTCTGGCGTACAGTCTCGAGGAGAAAGTCCCGTGCCCCCCGTGAAAATTAGGAGGTCAATCCCCTGCCCTACAAAAAAACGAGCCGCTTCCTGTATGGCCGACACCTCATCTGCGACGATGCGCTTCTCTACCACGGTAAGCCCGCCCTCGAGCAGGAGTTCGCGGATGCGCTCCCCAGATCGATCTTCCCCCTTTCCTGCAGCCAGGCTGTCGGAACACACCACAATGGCAGCATTTCTAGGACTGCCCAGCGCAGCGTTTCGATCGGATTTCCCTCCTTTTTTCTCCAGCAACTTAATCTGCTCAATGCTCACCCCCTTGTCGATGGGCTTAAGCATGTCGTATGCCGTCAAGGCCACCACGGAAGCTGCATGCATGGCTTCTACCTCCACGCCTGTTTTGTAAATGGTATGGATCTCCACTTGGATGTAGAGTTCCAGCTCCCCAAGGGTGTAGGACACCGCGGTGTATTCGATGGGCAAGGGATGACAATCCGGGATCATGTCAGCGGTACGCTTGGCCGCGAAAAGACCAGCCACACGGGCACATTCGAGCACATCTCCCTTGGGAACGGTTCGATTACGGATGGCCAAAATAGTTTCTGGTTTGCTGACGCGCACGATGGCCTGGGCGATGGCCTTGCGCAGCGTGTTGGATTTATGGGTAATGGGAACCATGGATAAGCAGATTGAAAAAGAAAGTTAGGATTTCTTCTTCACTATTCGTGAAGCAAGGATCCACAAGTCTTCGGAAGACCTAGTCTTGCTTGGATTTTTTACGTTCTTCCAGTAGCTTCTTGGTGACGTCGGGATTGGTTCCATAGGCTGGATTTTTCTCCAAGCGATCCAAATAGGTGTCCAAGTAGCGTTGGGAGATTTCAGCACTATCCCCATACTGTTTGCGCAACTCCTCCAACTTCCGGTGCAACTCCGCTACCACAGGAGCATAGGCTGGATCCTGGTACACATTGCGCAGCTCCTGCGGATCCTTGACCCGGTCGATCAGCTCCCACTCATCTACATCGTAATAGTAATGCACCAATTTGTATGCTTCGGTCACGATGGCATAGTGCCGCTTCACCATGTGCACCGCAGGATACTCGTAGTAGTGGTAGTACACAGCATCGCGGGTCCATTGCTCAGGTTTCCCGGTGAGTAAGGGGAGCAGGGACTCCCCTTGCATGTCTGCCGGTGCGGGGATGCCCGCTGCATCCAAGAAGGTTTGGGCATAGTCAAGGTTTTGAACCATTTCGGTGCTTTTGCTGCCTGGGGCAACTTTTCCTGGCCAGGCCACGAGCAAAGGTGTCTTGAAACTTTCATCGTAGACAAAGCGCTTGTCAAACCAGCCATGCTCTCCCAGGTAAAAGCCTTGATCCGAGGTATACACGATGATGGTGTTGTCCATCAAATTATTGGCTTCCAAGTAATCCAATACGCGCCCCACATTCTCGTCTACGGCGCGGATGGTGCCCAGGTAATCCTGCATGTAGCGTTGGTAGCGCCACTGCATCTTTTCTTTATCTCCCATTTGGGGAAATGTCGCCTTTAAGGATTCATTGATAGGGCGGTAGTAGCGATCCCAAACTTCACGCTGCTTGGGTGTAAACCTTCCCAGTTCCCCGTTATTGGAGGTAACTGGGATGCCTAGTTCTTCCATTACCGAGGTGTAAATCTTGGAATCTCCCGACCAGTTCATGTGCTTGAGCAGGTTCATTTCCGCTTCCTTGGCAGCACGCCCTCGGCCTGAGTAGTCGTCAAAAAGCGTGGCTGGCTCGGGAAATCTGCGCTTGGTAAATTCCTCCAAGTGCCGCTCAGCAGGAAGCCATTCCCGGTGGGGTGCTTTGTGTAGGTAAAATAGCAGGAAAGGATCCGTTGGATTTCGCTCCTTCTGCAGCCAGTCCAAAGTCATGTCGGTGATGATGTCCGTCACATAGCCTTCTACGCGGATTCTACCTTCGTTCTTGGTGATAAAGTCCGGGTTGTAATAGAATCCCTGTCCAGGAAGAATTTTAAACTGATCAAATCCCTTGGGATTGTTGCCGAAGTGCAGCTTGCCAAACATAGCCGTTTGGTAGCCGGCCTCCTGAAAAAGTTGGGGAAAGGTGATGTTGGTGGTATCGAAGGGGAAATCGTTGTCGATTTTACCGTTGAGGTGGGAGTGCTTGCCGGTAAGAATGGTGGCCCGGCTGGGTGCACAGATGGAGTTGGTCACCGTGGCATTGGTAAAGAGCATGCCCATCTTGGCGATGCGGTCAATGTTGGGGGTCTCGATAAGACGATTGCTGTAGGCCGAGATGGCTTGGTAGGCATGGTCATCGGACATGATAAAGACGATGTTGGGACGGCTTGAGTCCTGGCTAGTGGCCGTCTGAGCCCAGGCTTGACTGCTGAGCAGAAAAAGGGCTAAAATGGGCAGTATTTTCATATAGGCTATGAATAAATGAAGATGGAGTTGAGATTCAATTCGACTCTGATCTAATCCACTCTTTTGGAACAGCTTCAACCTACAGAAAAAACATAAAAAATCCGAGAGAATGTACGGGAAGGGATAGGTAGTATTTGTTAACGATATGGTGCACCTCCGGAGCACGACTGAATTTTTGTTTAGATTTTTCTATTAACATATTGCTCCTCCGGAGCAAATATTTCAATAGGCCACCAGATTAAATTAAAAATCTGCGGGCCTTTTCCGGGTGAATCAGCGGAAAAAATTTTAACGCAGATCTAAAACAGAAAAAAAGCTAACGCAGATAACCGCAGAAAAAACCCGCAGATAAATTAGTTAATCCACCTGCCTTCGGCAGGCAGGCCTACCGAAGGCAATACCTGTCCGCCGTGGCAGAAGATTTTTTCTTTTCTTCCGCCGCGGCGAAAGAGTTTTTTTTTATTCTCGCAGAGGCGCAGAGCCGCAAAGAGGGATTTGATCTAAGTCCCCGCAATTGTGCGAGAAATGTTTACTAACCTACAATTGATCCACCTGCCGAAGGCAGAACCTTTGCGTCTTTGCGTCTTTGCGCGAGTACTTTCTTTTAAAAGTTCATTGCGACGGATAAGGTAGCTTGCCCCGCAGCATTGCGGGGAGTTAATTTTTTTTGCAAAGAGGAATCGAAGGAAGGATTTAAAACTTTAACGCTGCCGTCAGGTAGAAGGTACGGCCATCGGCGGGCATGATTCCTGGTCCTGGGTAGCCTCCTGCTCTTCGTGTGAAATAGCGTGCATCCGTCAGGTTATTCACCCCAGCTTTGAGAGAATGCTGCTTCCAGAAATTCCAACTCGCAGAAAGATCTTGCACGCGATAGGCCGGAATTAAGCCCACGGTAGCCGCTGCATTGGTAGCAACGGTATTGGATGCATCCGCAAAGGCCTCCCCGATGTCACTCAGCTGCCAGGTCATGGAGAAGGTATCGTAGGTATAGGTCGCACCAAAACGGTTGATTTTGCGTGGTGCATTTTCTACCTGATTTCCGCTAAGATTTCGCGTTTGAAGTTGATTATTGCTTACCGAGGTCACTTCAAAATCCCCATAGGTAGCATCCACAAATGCGATAGAGGCAAATAGGTGCAGGTAGCCCAGTCGGGAACTCTCGAAGATCGCCGTGATGGGATCCACCTCCACATAGCCTTCAAATCCCTGGCTGATGGAAGTACCCAAGTTGGTGCGGTACTGGTAGCTGCTGCCATTGGGGCGCAGCTGCGCCACGGTGCCGATGCGGTCAGCATAGTTCAAGTGGAAATAGCTCAGGTCAAATTTGAGCGCAGGAGACCAACTTCCTCGGTACCCTAGGTCAAAATTGTATCCCTTGGAATCCTGCAAATTGGGATCAATCACATCCGTGGTGGCGGGTGGAGTCATATCCGAAATCAACACCGGACGGAAGGCTTGTGAAAGGTTGCTGTAGAACTCGGAGTTTTCGGTCACATGGTATTCTGCACCCGCACCGAACAGTGCAAAAGAACGGGTTCGGGTGATGGGGTCTAGAAACTGAGGATTGCCATTCACTCGGTTCAACTGCCCTTGCATGGTGGATTGGATCTGCTCCAAACGGAAGCCACCCGTCATCAGGAAGCGATCGGTAATGCGAAAGACCTGCTCCACAAAAGCAGCCAAATTGGTATTCGAAAAATCCAGATCTCGGGCAAAGGGTCCTGCTGCCACGCTGTAATCCAGGTCTGAACCCCTGGTACCTAGGCCAAGTTGCTTTCGGTCGATGTGCCCATTGAAGTAGCGAAGTCCTCCGACGAGGGACTGCTCTCGGCCAAACAAGGTGTAGGAGGAACTGAGGCGAACTTCTGATCCGTAGGTGGTGTAATAGTCTCGGTCTACTTGGCGGTTGCCCAAGTCGTCTTCTACGTTTATCGGGCGCATAAAGCCCACACTGTTGCGCTCCGCAAAAGTGCCAAAAGCCTTCCAGCTGATCTTCGTTTTGGGAGAAAGGAGGAATTCGGCAGTCAGGGTAGGAATGTACCAAGGTGTACTAAACCAGTTTCGGGCACGCGTACTCTGCTGTGGATCTGCTTCAAACTGGGCATCCGTCAAGCCTCCAGGCTGCTGGGTATCGGCAGTCATGTAGGTCATTTCCATGCCCAACTTTAGTCGATTGCTCGCCGCGTAGTTGACCTCTGCATGGGTATGGTGCGTTTCGAAGGCCCCGTTTTCTCTCCATCCATTGCCTACACGACGCTGGTAATAGGCAGTATAGCTCCATTTTCCTTCTGTTCCACCAAAGTAAGTGAAGGAACTAAACAGCCCGTTGCTTCCTACCGTATTGACCGTTTCTGAGGTAAAGCGGGTGGAAGGATCCGGCTTGCGAAGTACAAAGTTCATCAGGCCCCCAAACTGTGATCCATACTGCAATGAGGAAGCTCCTCGCACGATCTCGATTTGCTCCACCACTTCCATGGGAGGGGTAAAGTAGGCCTCTGGGTAGCCCATGGGATCTGGCGTAATGTCGTAGCCGTTCATGCGCACATTAAATTCCCAGGAGCGGTTGGGATTGAGTCCTCGGCTGGCAACGCCGAGTTGGACGCCCGAACCGTCATTTTCCCAGATGCTGATGCCGGGTGTCTTCGCAAATATCTGTCGGCTATTGTTCATTGCCAGGTTGGCATTCAATTCGCCGATGCGGATGATTTCATTTTTCTTTCCCGCATTGATGCGGAAATCTTCTACTTCCGGTAGGTGACCTTGTCCTAGAATCCCGCGACTCGCGCTGATACTAAATTCCCCAAGTTCAACAGCGGATTCCTGCAGCACTACATGGATTTCTTGCTGGGCACCAGCATCTAGAACCAAGTCCTTTTTGAAGGGTTGGAATCCTACTTGACTGAATAGCATCTGGTAACTTCCTGCAGGGATGTCCTTCAAAATGTAGTGACCTGAGTTATCAGATTGCACTCCTCTGACGGTACCCTCTAGGTACACGGAAACCCCAGGGAGGGGCTGTTTCTTTTCATCGACGATGGTCCCCGAAATGGAGTTCTTTTGTGCAAAGCTGCTTGGAGATAGCAGCCAAAATGCGAGCAAAAAGAAGAAAGCACCTAGGGGTTTCATATTCTTATTTAGACCTATTAAAAATAGTGATGCAAACATAAGTCTAAGGAAGACGCGAGTCAATTTTTATTTAGACTTTTTCTAATTAAAGATTTTTATGGAGGTTGAAAAATTCAATTTCAACCTAAAAAATGCCTTAAATCGGAATAAATCCTGCTTCAAAGGTTAATGCAACGAATTTGAACTGGACCAAAAAAATGATTTTCGCTTGACTATGCTCTCTATTCCCTGTAGCTTATCTGAAAATCCATCCGATGTATCTCCGTTTTTGCTGTTCCCTAATCTTCCTTTTTCTCCAGGCATCTCTTGTAGCCCAAGAGAAAGTTCCCGTTTTCAAAAGCGGGCAAGAGGGACATGCCAGCTACCGAATTCCGGCCATCATCAACTTACCGAATGGAGATCTGCTCGCGTTTGCCGAAGGGCGGGTGCAAGGCAGTGCCGATTTTGGGGACATCAATCTCGTCATGAAGCGTAGTCAAGACCGAGGTCAATCTTGGTCATCCTTACATACCTTGGTCGACTACAACGACCTTCAGGCAGGCAATCCTGCTCCGGTGGTGGACTTATTACACCCTGACTATCCGGAAGGCGTGATTTTTCTTTTTTACAATACAGGCAATAACTCAGAAGCTGAGGTTCGGAAAAATAGAGGCCTTCGAGAGGTCTGGGTTATCCAATCGGTGGATTTGGGAAAAACTTGGTCTTCCCCAGAAAATATCACGCAACAAGTGCACAAACCCAATCATTCTCAAGCCAACCCAAACTACAACCATCCAGCGGATTGGCGCAGCTATGCGAATACCCCAGGTCATGCGATACAAATTCCAGAAGGGAAGTATAAAGGAAGGCTATTTGTCCCCGCTAACCACTCGGAAGGGGATCCCCAGGAAAATTTCAGGGAATACCGCGCCCATGGATTTTATACGGATGACCATGGGAAAACCTATCAACTTTCTGAATCCTTGACATTCCCTGGTTCCAACGAGGCAACTGCAGCTCCCCTAAGCGGAAATCGGCTGCTTATGAGTGTACGCAACCAGGAAGGAACGGTGAGACAGCGTATCCTCGCCTATTCCTCGGATGGAGGAGCCACCTGGGAAGAGGAATATTTTGAGCCCATGTTACCAGACCCAGTTTGCCAAGGATCAATTCTAGCCTTGGGGACCGAAAACGGAAAAACCCTCCTCGCCCATGCAAATGCGGCAGATCCAAAAGATCGAAATCATTTAACCGTTAAAATCTCCTGGGACGAAGGCAAAACCTGGCCCCAATCCCTACCCATAGATTCCACATCAGATTCCAAAAAATCTTCTTGGACAGCTTATTCCGATTTGGTCCTTCTTGATCGAGACACACTCGGCATTCTTTACGAACGAGACAATTACCAAGAGCTTGTTTTTTACGCCTTTCCGTGGCGCTAGTTTCATCTCAATTCCTTTATGGAATAAAGCCTGTTTAAGGTGATAAAAATCATAGTTTATCTCCCTGAAAACCAGCTACCTTGACTGAAAGATTTTGAGTTAAAACGTCTAAATTTTTCAACTAAACTAAGGTACCCATGGAATCAACCACCTTTAAAAAAATTGGACTTTGGATGGACCAAAGCCATGCGCTATTCCTCGGCTACAACATGGAAGAAGCTACCCTCCTCGAAGACTTTCTCTCACATATTGTATTCCGGTCTAGAATTGACGGAGAGGGAAGTGATACCACACTATTGGGACCATCCTCTGGTCCTGCGAGCAACAACGAGAAAAAAAAGAACAACATCCACAGCAACCAGCTCAATACCTACTTCCACCAACTGGAGAAAAAACTGATGGACAAGGAGGAACTGTTACTCATGGGGCCCGGAGTCACAAAAACGCATTTTTTTCACCATTTACAGGATAACAAACACTTTAGTAAACTAAAAATAGAGGTAATCGACGCTGACAAAATGAGCGTGAAGCAACTCTTAGCGAAAGTGAAGGATAAATTTTCACCCTCGAGTTGAGCCTGTTTTCTCATCGGTAGCAAGCCTGAAGAAAGCAAGATCCCTACTTTCAAAAAACGTGTTTTGAATGTATATTTCTTTTTTTAATCCACAGACTTGTATGGCTAACCATCAATTTGCTCAGACATCCCTCTTTTTTCTTCTGGTAGCTTCTTTTTTTGCCTGCAAATCCGGCAGCACCGAAGAAGTAAACTTGGAAAGCAGTACAGCACTCCCCCGCTTTACCCTTATCCCCACAGACACCTTTCCCTTCAATAACTTTGTGGATTGCAACATGGCCGAAGCCTGGATCGGGGACACGCTGCGGATTTTCCCAGGAAAATACGGGGAGGATCCCGTCTGGGGTTATGCCACCGATTTGAAATTTGCCTCCGGCCCCAATGCGGATGTGGTCTTCAGCACCCCGGCAGCAGACTACATCGCCCCAAGCCTTCCCAAAAATGCACCCATCGGTCAGCCCGGTCTCCATGGTGCCATCTGGTTTGAAACGGTTTACCAAGACGAACGGGATGCTACAGGCAAAACACTCTACGCCATCTACCACAACGAAAACTATCCCGAAACCCTCCCCTTCGACCCAAAAACGGGGGAAGGATACGTGGATAAAAATTGGCCCCTGGGGCTCACCGACCGCATCACCCCTGCAGCGGTTCCGCGCATCGGCGTAATGAAATCCAGCGATGGGGGTTGGAACTGGGACAACAAAGGCATCCTATTGGAAGATCGGCAGCCCCGCCTGATCCTCAATCCGCACAACAGTTCCAAAACTTTTGCCGGAGGCGTTGGGGATCCAAGTGCGGTAGCGGTTGGCGACTACGTGTACTTATTTTATGGGGAATACAGCTATCCAGGCGTCTATGATCCCTCCACCTACGACCCAGCTATCGAGCAATCAGGCCAATGCATCAGCGTGGCACGCATCAAAATCACCGATCTGGAGCAGCCTCGAGGAAAAGCAAAACGATGGGATGGAAAAGGGTTTAACGCCCCTTGGGATGACATTGGCAAACCCATTTCCTCCCTTCAGATTTCCAAAGAAAATGGAGGCGGCCCTGCTTCCTCCGAAAAAGGAGGATTTCACTGGGGCCCATCCGTAAGTTGGAATACCTACCTGGAATGCTGGGTGATGCTGATGGGGCATGTGGAAGGACAAAAATGGATTGGTGACAAACTCTACATCTCCTTTAACCCCCACCGCGAACTGGGAGAAGGCAACAATTCCCAAGCCTGGTCCACCCCTCAAGTGCTGGTGCAAAAACCAGGACATGTGATCTGGTATCCTTCCTTGCAGCCCCTCAATACCCCAGAAGATATTGCAGCCAAAAACACGAGCCTGAAGCTAGGCAAGCGAGCACGCCTTTTCTTCAAGTACTCTGACCTGGGCAGGTACTTTTCTGAGTACATTGTGGAGTTTGACAAGTAATTGGTAAAAAGCAGGCAGCATTCAATCGCCTTAGTAGTACACAAAAGTTGGGCTCCGATGCCAAATCAAGCGCTATTACTTACCGATCACTTTCAAAAGACGGTGAAAGATCTCGGTGTTGTCATACACCCCAGCGAATGCACTCGAGCGAGCGCCATACGCAAATAGCGGAACCAATATTCCGGTATGGTCGTCGCTATGAAACGCCAACTCTACTTCCCGGCGTTCCAGATCTCCTTGAGGAATAGACACCCCGCCTGTTTCGTGGTCGGCAGTCACCAAGACCAAGGTTCCCGGATGGGTATCTGCATAGCGAATGGCTTCCGCAATAGCACGATCAAAGTCAAGTAGCTCCGTCACAATCGTAGAAGGTGCATTGGAATGACCCCCAGAATCAATTTTTGCTGCCTCCAGCATCAGGAAAAATGGGGATTTGCCTTTACCCAGGTAGGAACTGGCTTGCAAAAAGGCTTGAGAAAGGAAGTTTCCCCGACCTGCCTCCATGGACGGCATCCCTCCTTCGCTTGCAAAATGTGCCACACGCGGTTCCTTTACCTCCCCAAGCTCCTGCATGTTAGACACAAGCGTGAATCCAGCCTGGCTCAATTTTTCTTTTTTAAAGTGTTTCCCTCCACCACCAATCACCAAATTCAAGGCGCTAGCAGGTAAATAGCCCGCAATCTCTACCGCTGCATCTCGCTCGGGATGGTGGGCATAAAATGCTGCCGGAGTGGCTCCAGTCAGCTCGTCATTGGTCACCAGACCTGTTTTGAACCCCTTCTGACTCAAAAAATAAGGAAGGTTGGGTATCGAATCCCCGGATGCATTGAGTCCAAGGGCTCTGTTATTTGCTTTTTGGCCGGTAGCCATGGCGGTGGCGCCAGAGGCAGAATCCGTAGTGAAATCATCTGCCGCCTGCGTTTTGACCAAGCCTATCGTTCGGAGTTGGGTCAAGGTAAGCTCCCCTCCATTGGCCACCATCCCTGAAGAAATCTGTGCCAAACCGTTGCCATCCCCAATGAGAAGAAGGATTTGCTTCACGGGAACATCTTTTCCATCCACCGCATAGCCAGGTGTGTATACTTCCTGAGGATTGGAATTGGCGTACACATTTTTCGTTAACCCCCGAAGGTACTTGTTGGCCTCCGCCGGGCGATCGGTGTTGATGTAATCGATACCCATTTCATGAAATGCTCGCCAGGCAGTTTTGCCGTCAGGAGAAGCCCAGAAGCGAACGGGACGATCAAAGGAGTGGACTAAATCGATAAATGCCTGCAGCTGCTGACGCTGGGAGTCCACCATTCTTCCTTTCCCATTCCACACCGAAAATCTAGGGAAGCTCAAACTCACCATTCCAATCTTCTCCCAAGGCAGCTCTGCAGTCAATTCCCTGCTCTGGTAATCAAAAAATATCCAAGAGGGGTACTTTACATAGTCATCGGCTTTGGGCCTACCTCCTGAAATAATGAGTTTTAATCCTCTGGGATTTTCTGGAGAATAAAGAATAGCAGCATAGGGCTGCGTTTGTTTCACCAACAAATCAAGGGTGCTGTACGCCTCGGTTTTGATATCTACCAACAGATGAAAGTTAAACTCCTTAATCAAGCCAAGGTCAACCCCCTGCTGAATCGGCTTCAAGTACAAACTTTCGAAGGTGCGCGAAGCTTGAATGGATTCTTTTTCATGCGCAACCATAAGCTCTCCCTCCTGCAAAATCACATCTACTTCAATGGAAGCACAGCCGGCACTGTAGGCATCCCAAAAGGGAACGGGCTGTAAGTAGTCGTTGTGTGAATGGACCGCAAATGCAGCTTTATTTTGCGCATACCCGCTAAAAGATGCAAGTACACAAGCGAAGAATAGGAAGTTTTTGAAAAGTTTCATTCCCAAATCTACTTGCAATTCCTTCCTTCAAGCCACTCAAAATCAAGAGTTAACAAAAGAATAATGTTACCCACTCAACATGGTATCGTAACACTATGATGATGTAATTTTGACTTAATTCACACGAATTAATGAGAAATTGACTCATTAAACTCAAGGTCATGAAAAACATACTTTTACTTGCGCTTTCCTTCTTGTTGTGCTTTCCCTTGCTTGCGCAAACCCTCAACCAAACGCAAATCATTGGTAGCCACAATAGCTACAAAAATGCCATGGCACCCGAAATCCTCAGCTACCTCCGTGGCATGAGTACCAAAACTGCCGAAGGGCTTGAGTACGAGCATGAGCCCCTTGAAAAACAATTGGACATGGGATTGAGAAACCTCGAGCTGGATGTTTTTCACGACCCTCAAGGCGGCCGGTACACGCAACCCAAAGGGATAGAAATGATCAGAAAGGGAGGGAATCCCAACTTCACCTTCGATACGGAGAATAAGTTAGCCATACCTGGACTGAAAATGTTCCATGTGCAAGACATTGATTTTCAGTCGCATTACCTCGTTTTTGCAGAGGCCCTTCAGGCACTCAAAAAGTGGAGCAACACACACCCGGATCACCACCCCATCTTTATTCTAGTCAATGCCAAGGATGCTTTCGTCCCAAATACAATTCGTCCCCTCCCCTTCACCGCGACAGCATTGGACAGCATTGATTTGGAAATCAGAACGCACCTGGGCTTGGAAAAGCTAATCATCCCAGACCAAATAAAGGGAAGCTTTACCTCCTTGGAGCAAGGTGTACTCAACGGCAACTGGCCAAAGCTCGACCAAGCACGAGGTAAATTCTTGTTTGTATTGGACGAAAGCGAAGAGAAAATCCGAAGCTACCTGACCCAAAAACCAGGCTTGGCCAATGCCGTATTTTTCGTCAACCTCAAGGAGGGCAACCCCGAAGCTGGATTCCGCATCATCAACGATCCGATAAAAAATGAAGCCTACATCCAAGAATTGGTTCGAAAGGGCTACATGATCCGCACCCGTTCCGACTCCGGCACGGAAGAAGCGCGGACCGAAGATTACACCCAATTTGAAAAAGCAAAATCATCGGGAGCTCAGGTCATCTCCACCGATTACTACATCCCGTCCAAGCTATTCAAATCCACCTACAAGGTGTCTTTTGAAGGAAACAAGTATGAACGAGCAAATCCAGTACTTAACCCAGGTAAAAAGTAAGTTGAAACCTAAATTTTGGGTTCCCCTTGCCCTTGGGACGGCACTCCAATTTCATGGCGGTTCCGTTTTGGCGCAGCGCAACCCACCGATTGCCTTTCTTGCGGACATCCACCTTCAAGAGGTGTATGCTGACTTAAATTCTGAAAAGTTTAAGGGTGTTCCCCATCCCGTTACGGGAAAATTGGCGACGATTCGGACCATGGGAAGTCAGCTCAACTCCACCCGACTCTTCAATGAGAATTACTTCGCTTTGCTTGCGGCCTTGGAGGAGCTAGCAAAGAAAAAAGTAAAACTAGTAGTCCTCCCAGGAGACTTTACGGACGATGGTCAACCGATGAACGTCCGCTCCTTGCAGAAAATCCTTCAGCAGTACGCAGCAAAGTACGACATGCGCTTTTTCATCACCACGGGCAACCACGACCCAGTCTCCCCCTTTGGTGGTCCTGGGGGGAAAACGGATTTTCTGGGTACCCAAGGGCAAAACCAAGCGGTTGCCAGCAATACAGCTGTGTTTCCCACCCTTGACGCCGCAATTACCAACCAAATCGACCACTGGGGCTACGCTGAAATTGGTGAAGCGCTAGCAGATTTTGGCTTTTCCCCAGCCAAAAAAGACCTCTTTTGGACCCACCCCTTTGAATCATTCGACTACGACAATTACTCCTGGGACAAGGCAAAATCCGGGGCCTCCTTGGACAAAAGAACCTACCTGCTCCCAGGCACCCAGCTCCGAGTACCCGATGCCTCCTACCTCGTAGAACCCGTGGAAGGAATCTGGCTCTTGGCCCTAGACGGCAATACCTATACCCCTGGACCGAATACCAGCAACCCAAAACCGGAAGATTGGTCAGGCTCGTCCGTCGGGGTAAACCTCAGTTCAAAAGTAAAATCCTACCAGCTCGCTTGGATAGAGAAAATAGCGGAGGAAGCCAAAAAACGAGGGAAAAGACTGATTTCCTTTAGCCATTACCCCTTGGTTGATTTTCACAATGGCGCTTCCGAGGAGATGAAAAACCTGTTTGGAAAGGGCAAATTCCAACTAAGCCGCGTGCCCGATACGGCCGTGAGCGAAGCCTACGCCCAGACTGGCCTGCAACTCCATTTTGCAGGCCACATGCACATCAACCAGACCAGCACGCACACAACCCAAACAGGTGAGCAGCTGATCAACATTCAGGTTCCCTCACTTGCGGCTTTCCCACCTGCATACAAAATCTTGGAAGAAAGGCGTCCAGGAGAGCTCCATGTTCAAACTGAGGTATTGGAGGAGGTCAATCGCATGGATGAGTTTTTTGAGCTGTACAGCATGGAGCACCGTTGGCTTACCCGTACCAACCCAAAGGCCCTGTGGAACAAGGATATCCTCAAGTCTCCCGATTTCCTAGCCTACACCCGATTTCATTTGCAAGAGCTGATTCGGTTACGATTTATCAAATCGGACTGGCCTCAAGATCTTGGAGCACTCATCAATACCCTAGACGCCTCCTCGCTGCAACAATGGGCTGCTTTACCTGCGGAAAAAAGGGAGGAATACCTCAATCAACTGCTTAACCAGCAAGCTATGTCGGGTGATACGATCAGAGTGGGAAGTTTGATGGAGGATTTTTACTTGATTAAAAACGGTGGAGACCTGGGCAAGTCTTTGATTCCCCAGGAACGATTAGTAGTTTATTCACAGGCCTTTGCAGTAAAAGAACCAGGCGACAAAGAATCAAATCCACATTCAAGGCAATTAGCCGACTTTTTAAGCATCTTTTCCCAGCTTTTACAAAGCTTGCCATCGGATGATTTTGTGATTGATCTCCCCAGCCTTGAGATCAAGAGACGCCACTAATCTAAAGATACCCAAGGGCAATAAAAAAACCGATCGACACCTGTCGATCGGTTTAAAAAATTAAAAATCCCCTTGCTATTTTCTTTGGTATAAATTAATACCCCGGATTTTGAACTAGATACCCCTTTTCGTTGGAAGAACCGTCGATAGCTCTCTGAGGAATTGGGAACAAACGCTTTTGAGGATTGGTGCTAGTCTTGCCAGTCCAAGTTCCCTCATACTTACCAAAACGGATCTGGTAGTTTCTTCGCAATCCTTCCCAGTACAACTCAAAGCCTGCTTCTCTGAACAAGATATCTGTTGATATTGAAGTCAAAGCAGCTGGACGCTGGCTTGGTCTTGCAGTTCTAGAAGTTCTCAAGGCATTGATATCCGCCAAGGCACCTGCATTGTCACCATTTCTCAATTTAGCCTCAGCACGCATCAAGTAGATTTCACCCAAACGGATCAACACGATGTCAACACTGCTGTAAGAGCAGCAATCTGGACCTGTGCTGCTGAATTGGTACTTTGAGAATCTGTAACCTGTATTGTGCAAACTTCCTTGTTCTGTAAAGTCAACCTGCAAGTTGTGGTTCACATAGGTTCTGTTGGCACCGCTGGTTCTTGCATTGATCACTGGGTAGATTCTTACTTTGCCATCAGGACACAAGATAATTTTTCCAGTGGCATCCTTTCTTGGACCCCAAATCACACCACGAATGATGCCACGGTCAATTTGGAAAGACTTCGCATCTACGCAATAGTAGTGATCCGTGTCATTTGCAGGAGTAATGCCTGTCAAGTTCTGCAGGTTTGCTGGCACCATTGTTTGCTTCATGCTAAAACGAGCATCTGCTACTGCTGGATCTACGGATCCGTAAGCATCCACCCAAGTTTGGTAAAAATCAGTCGTCATCGCTGCCGCATCTGTACCACGGGTATTTGGGAATTCAGGACGTGGAACTTGGTCACCTGAGATGGACCAGTACTGCCATCTTTGGTGCTCTGTCTGCAACACACCACGCTGATCCATCGCGAAGATAAGCTCGCGGTTGGTGCTATTGTTGTCACTGAAAATATCGAAGTACTCAGGTGAAAGTGCATAAGGACCAGCAACAATTTCGTTGGTGTACTTGATCACGTTGTCCATGTCTTCTTTTTTGAAGACAGGAGTTCCGTAAGGATCACGATAGACAGCGGCATTCAAATACAAACGCGCCAACAAAGCCTTTACAGAAAACTGGTTCAATCGACCAGCACCCTTGTCGCTCTTAATTACGTCACGAACAGAAAGCAATTCTTTTTCAAGGTAGCTAACGGCCTCTTGACCTCTTAAAATCTCAGATTTTTCATTGGTAGCACTTTTCTTGAATACCAAACCCCAGTTATCCAAAATCATCATGTTGATGTATGCCTTCATGGCAATCATCTCATAAAGCGCGTCCTGAGCAGCAGCATTACCCTCTTTCACTTCCAATCTCATTCGCTCTTCTGCAGTCAAAGCACGAGACAAACCTAGTGTCATGTTGGTCCAAGTATCTCCAACCAAAGCATTGCCTGGAGTAGTAAGGTGCTGGTGTACGGCAATAAATTTACCACCATCAAACCAGTCTCTTCCACCTCGGTAAGGAAGGATCGCTTCGTCAGAAGCAATTTCCTGAAGACCAAATTGCGTTGTATGCAACCATATCGCTCCTCTCAAAAAGCCATACACCGGACCAATGGAACCGCTAATTATTTCCGCCTGACCTGCACCCGTTAGGGATTCGTCAATAACCTCTTCTTCTAGCGTTGTACAACCGAAGAATGCGAAGAAGAACACAGTCAACGGCAACAATTTAACTACTAATGATTTTTTCATTTTTTGTCGATTTTATAAATCTTGGATTTTTATTAGAAAGTAAGGTTGAGACCAACCAAGAAGGTTCTTGCCTTAGGGTAAGTAAATCGATCGATACCGAACGTTTGAATACCCGCGGAAGTTGAACCCGTATTTACTTCTGGATCAAAGCCTGAATACTTTGTGATAACAAATAAGTTTTGGCCGGTCACTGAGAATTGAATATTCTGAAACGCATTGCCTAAGCCTACTTTACCTGGCTGTACATTGTACGCAAGAGTGGCGTTATTCAATCGTAGGAAACATCCATTCTCTAAGTAACGAGTAGATACAATGTTGGCGTTGGCCAAGGTCTCGTTAGGGTACTGCACTGCAAAGTCCGTAGTATTGTTTGACTGAGCCAATAATGCCTTTGGAAACAAGGTCATTGCTGTGTGGTTATACACCTTACCTCCAGACATACCATTAAAGTTCAAGCCCAACTGGAAACTTTTGTAGTTGAAGTTGGAATAGAAACCATAAATTAATTTAGGTATCGCACTACCAACTACAGCTCGGTCATTGTCCAATACCTTGCCATCCTTGTTTGTATCCTTGTACACACTGATACCATCCTTTACTCCTTCAAACTGGTACATGTAAAATGCCCCAATCGGCTCGTTGTTGATGTATCCGTTGATGGTAGCACCGGTCTGTCCAGAACCCTGAGCAGCACCTGTCACCAAAACAGCATAAGGAGAATCCACTACCTTATTTTGAATGTAGGTGATGTTACCTCCAATATTGTAGGTAAATGAACCCTTTGGATCAGAGTTATAGTCCAAGGCCAATTCATATCCGTTGTTTATTATTTTCATATTTGGAATATTATTCCAGAACGTAGAAGTTGGCTGAATAGGGTCAGCTGGAACAACCTCCAAGAGAATGTTGGAAGACACCTTGCTGAAATAATCCAAGGTACCTGTCAATCTAAAGTTGAACAAGGCAAAGTCAACACCAAAATCTAGCTGAGAAGAAACTTCCCACTGCAAATCTGGGTTGGCCAATCGTGTATACGTAATTCCATAAGGATACCTGTCAATCGTAGTTGCTGCTGGATCGATAGGATAGGTGTTCAAACTTCCTGCACCTGTTGCCAATCTGTTTTCAGAGAAACTTGCAAGGGTGATTTTTGAAGGAATTTCCTGGTTACCTGTTACACCGTAGCTGGCACGAACCTTCAAGTTATTGAAGAAAGAGTTGGCCATGAAACCTTCGTTGGTCACATTCCATCCCAAAGCAACGGAAGGGAAGTAGCCATACTTGTTGTTGGCTCCAAACTTGGAAGAACCGTCCGCTCTAAACGTAGCAGTTACAAGGTACTTGTTGGCATAGGCGTAATTCAAACGGCCGAAATAGGATTGCAATTCATTTCGTACTGCTCCAACACTTGCAGCAGTTGGGAACGTTACTGTGCTAGTCTGATCTTGGTATCTTGGTTCTACTGCGTTGTTTACAAAACCCAAGAAAGAATAGGTTCTGCTTTCATCGCGCAAATCTTGGTAAGAGTGTCCAGCCAAGAAGGTCAAATTATGAGACTTCAAAGACCAGTTGTAGCTTAAGGTATTTTCTACGAGCTGGTTGGTGTTGGGATCAAAGATCGCATCCAAGGTACCATT
>CAMCBC010000040.1 GCA_945872775.1 Spirosoma fluviale
TCCTGGACTACGACTACTACTTTAAAGTGGTCGACGCGCTTTTGGAAGAAAATATTTCGACTACGCTCCTCCTCTTTGACGAGATCCTCAAAAAAGGCTTTGATGGGCATAATTTTATTGTAGGCTTGAGTGAGCACCTTCGCGACCTGTTGGTGGTCAAGGATGAAGCTACGGTCGAGCTCCTCCAAGTATCTGAGTCGGCCAAGGAACGCTACCTAGAGCAAACAGCCCGGGCATCGGTTTCCTTCCTACTCTCTGCCTTGAATCTGGCCAACCACTGTGACATCCACTACAAGACCAGCAAAAATCAGCGCCTTCATGTGGAATTAACTTTGATGAAGGTGGCGAAACTCTCACAGGCTTTTCGCCTAGCTACCCTCGCTTCGGCGGATTCAAAAAAAAAAGCCTGATTGAGGAGCCGAAGTCTCCACAACCCTCACCCACTCCCAGTCCCAATCCTGAAGTACCGCAAGCGGTGACACCTGCTCCTGTTGCAGCATCCATTCCGCAAGAGGCACCTGCTGTTGAAGCTCCTAAATTGAGCCCGCTTAGGCCAACCTTTTCGATTCCAAGTAGCCTCGGGCAAACCAAGAAACTGGGAGAAACCAAGGGAGAAGAAGAGGTTGCTCAGGTGGCAGAAAAAGTGGAGGAACCAAGCTATACTGCTGCACCAGCAGCCCAAGAGATTGTCTTGACTCAAGCATTGCTGGACCAAGCGATTTTTTCGATTCAAGACGTATTTCGAACAGCAAACAGAAATTTAGAGCTTACCCTTTTGGATCAAGAGATCAAGGTTCAAGATGGGGAAATCACGCTACAAGTAAGCGGCTCGATCCAAGAGGATATTGCACAGAAGATGAAGCCTGAGTTGATGGGCTTGTTGCGGAAATTTACCGGAGCCACTAGCTTTACCATCGGTATTGTACAGCAAGAAGAAGCAGTAGACGAGAAGGGGAAATTGTACACCAGTACGGATAAACTTAAATTTTTACGCGAAAAGCACCCCGCTTTGATGGAGCTGCAGCGGAAGTTTGACCTGGATATAGATTTTTAAAAATCTAGAGAAATCCCAAAATTGATTAGATTCTGAAATTGAATCGCCCGCTTGGTACTCCCATCGTCCTGCTTGATGCGCACCTCCTCGTCGTAAATCAAGACTGTTTCGATACGGGTGGAGATAAACTTATTTACTTTCATTCGGATCAATGAGTTGAAGTTGACGACCATATTCCCAAACCGCTCGTAGTTCGAAAATAGGTTGAGGTCAGCCTTCCAAGTCACATTGTCCATCAACACCACATCTACCCCTCCTAGGCCGAGGGACATGCCTGCTTCTGCACGAACATTCTCTCCAGGAATTACCCCAAAGGCACCTGCACGACTCAAGGAGTCATCCATCACCAGGGTAAATCTCCCTGTAAATGGAGAGAGGATCACCGAAATCTTGCTGTTGTCTTCAAAAGTTCTTCGGTAGTTGATCCCCGTAGAGGACTGCAGGTAACCGGGTGAAAGGAGGTCGGAAATTTTGGTACGAAGTTCGTTTTCTGACCCAGCGGGTTTGGTGTACTTGTATCCTGCCGCCAACTGGGTGCGGGCATCTAGCTGTGTAGTCAGAAAAAGTTTCTCCGAAAGCTGCCGCCCATAGTTACTCACGAAAATAAAGTTGTCGTTGGTTTTTCGGGTTTTGTATTCCCGCTCATTTTGCCGGTTAAAACCCAGGTTGACCGTCAGCTGTGTATCCCAAACCTTGCTGTCTTTTTTGAAATTGGCAAAGAGGGTAGCACCCGTATTCAGTGCAAAAGAACCTGTGCCTCCTGCTGCCCAGTTGCTCAGGGTGACTTGCTGCACATTGAGCGTGTAGGTTCCCCCTGTCTTCCAGAAAGTTTCCTTGACAGGTTCCTCAATCAGCAGCGAATCGCCCAGCATTACCAGCGTATCTCGATCGATGATGACGGTATCGGGTATGATTTTCCTATCCTGAGCTTTCGCAAAGGGAGAGCTGCAAAGGAAGAGCAGGCCGATTAGGAAAAAGCAATACCGCATGGAATTCGGGTCAGAGTGATCAGATCAACGGCTTAAAATACGTAATTTTTGCCCTACTGTGATCAAGTTTTGACTACCAATGCCATTGAGCTGTTTGAGTTCCTCTACGGCCATCCCATATCTTTTGGAGATGGAAAACAGGGTTTCGCCAGCGCTCACCGTATGGAAGGAGTAGGAAGGAGTTGGCGTTTCCACTTTTTGTGCAGGAGCCTCTTGTACTTTCGGCTGTGCAGCAGGCGGTGTAGGACTAGTGACTACTGGTTCGGGCTCCGAATAGATAGGGATTTCTGTCCCCCTTTTGCGAGTTTCCTTTAGATTCAGAACCATGCCGGGGCGAAGATCCGCATCTTTTCTGATCCTGTTTTTAGATTTTAATGCGGCCAAGCGGATACCGTATTTCTGGGAAATGGACCAGAGTGTTTCGCCTGCTTCCACCACATGGGTTTCCACTTCTGCACTTGAAAGCTTGCGTTGCGTGTAGTAATAGGCCCCGGCTTCGATCTGCTCGGTTTCAGGTAGGTCATTTAATTTGATGAATCGCTTTTCACGGATTCCAATTTCTTCCGAAAAGGCAGTAGTTGACGCTGCGGCTGCGGCTTGTACCCCTTCCAAGTTATTTACCAGAATTTGCTTGCGCTGGGTAGCTTTGCTGGTGTTTCCTGTGACTTTTGGATAGGCGTTGGCTGCTTTGTAAGTTTTTGCTGGTTTGCTGGCAGCTGTTTCAGTAGTAGCCACGGGATTTGTATTTGCCACAGGACCCTCAGGAAGGCCCGATCCTTTCACAAAGAAAAGGGTGAAGGATCCAGCGGGTACCTTGCCGTTTACCGCCCATTTGTTGAATTCGGTCAAGTGGGTTTCAGTGACTCCAAACTGCTTTGCCAGGGAAGCAAAGGTGGTGGGTCCTTGAATTTGCACCTCAGAAAGGCGTGCCGAACTAGAGGTTAAAACAGTGGTGGAAGGCTGGTAGGCGATCCTGTGGGCCAAATACTTCTTAAAGTACCAGTGGGTGTTGCGGTCAATGTTCACTACTTTTTGACCTGCATATTGGTTGCCAAAATAGGCTTTTGCTCCACCCAAACCCATTTGGTAGGAGACCAGTGCGGTCATCCAGTTGTTGAGGATGCCGTGGTGTTTTTTGAGGTACATCGCTGCACCACGAGAGGAGGCAACGATGCTTTTCCGCTCGTCCACTTGTCCATCTACACGCAGCCCTACTTCTTCGGCAGTTCCTTGTTTAAACTGCCAGAAGCCTACTGCGTTGGAGGTAGATACGGCATCCGGCACCAATCCGCTTTCTTGGATCACCAAATACTTGATTTCGTCTGGGATATTTTGATTCCGGAGTTCTCGCTCTACTAGGGGAAGGTAGAGGTTGACGCGCTCCGATTTTACCTTAAAGTAGGCGGCATTGCGGTAGAGTGCGTCGACGTCCAATTGAATTTCCCGTTGGGCTTGTGGGTGGATTTTCAAGATTAAATCCGCAAATTCCATCTCCAAGGGAACCTGTGGAATCTGTGCCTGTAGCAGTTGTGTTCCAGAAAAAAGGAGAAAAAATAAAAGTTGAAAACGAAGTTGGGCTTTCATTAAAATGAGAAGAGTTTGGCGCTGCCCAAAACCTAGCAAAAATGAGACCCTTTTTTACTGCTTACCGCTTTCGAGCCATTAATATTCCATCTCGAATGGGCAAAAGGAGCGTTTCTACTCGTGGATCTTGGGCGAGTTGCCGGTTAAAATCCAACAAGGCTTGCGTGTCTTTGTCTATTTTTTGGCCTTCTTCGAGCAGAATTTTTCCCGACCAGAGCACATTGTCTGCTAGGATAATCCCTCCAGGGCGCAGTTTGTCGATGACCAACTCGTAATAAGCGCTGTAATAAAACTTATCTGCATCGATAAAAATCAGGTCAAAGGGCCCTGGTATATCTGGGAGGAGTTCCCGCGCATTTCCAAGTCGGTAATCGATTTGCGAAGCAAGACCACTTTCTTCAAAAAAACCTCGGACCATCGTTTCCAGCTCATCATTGATATCCAAGGTCAGGAGTTTTCCACCGGGGGCAAGGCCACGGGCAAGGCAAATGGCGGAGTAGCCCGTGAAGGTGCCGATTTCTAGGATGGCGGTGGGCTGCAGCATTTTGGCAAAAAACTCCAAGGTTTTGCCTTGCAGGTGCCCGGAGAGCATGCGGGGAAGGAGGACCTTAGCCTGCGTCTCGCGGGTGATTTTGAGTAGCAGCGAATCTTCTGCTTGGGTATGGGCCTCGCAGTAGGCGAGCAGTTCGGGTGAGATAAACTCCATGTCAAGCGGGGGTATAGATGAGCTGGGTCAGTTGATCGGCTTGGAATATCTCCTGAGCAATGTCCTGGAGTTCGGCAGCGGTGGTGGAACGAATTTGCTCAAAAATTAGATCCAAGGGATCAATTTTCCCATGGTCTAGTAGGCTTTTGCCGTAGACGAGCATCAGGCCTGAATAGTTTTCCTCCGACATGGCCATCTGACCAATCGCCTGGACTTTTGCAGTATGAAGTTGTAGGCTCCCCAGGGGCTTGGCGCGAAGCTTTTCCAGTTCGCGGTGCACAATTGCAAGGCTCTTCTTCAGTGTTTTCTCCTCCGTCCCGAAATAGATTCCAAAAAACCCGGTATCAGAGAAGGGTTGATAGGTAGATTCCACGCTGTAGACATAGCCATAGTTTTCCCGCAAAGACAGGTTGAGCCGGCTATTCATGCTTGGACCACCCAGGATATTGTTGAGCAAAAAGAGTTTGTAACGTTTGGGGTCATGCAAAGAATAGGCAGGTCTACCGATGGCGCACAAGGATTGCGTCACCTCCCGCGGTAGGGTTTTGTGCTTGGGTTGGTAGGTCTGGAATCCACTTCGGATGTACAGGGTTCTTTTGGTAGGGATCTCCCGAAGCGGGCCTTCGATTTGGCGGAGCACCTTTTCGAAGGAAATATTGCCCACTACCGAGAAGACCAGCTGGGAGGTGTCCAGTCGGGAAGAAATGAATTCAATAAAATCTTGGTGGTGGAAGTTGGAGACCGTTTCTTCAGTTCCCAAAATATTTCTACCCAGAGCATGGTGCTCAAAGACAAGCGCGTCCAACTCATCTTGGATGGCATCGTCCGGCGAGTCGCGGTACATGGCCATTTCCTCGAGGATCACTTGCCTTTCCCGTTCAATTTGCTTTTCCGGAAAGGTAGAGTGGAAGGTGATGTCGTAGAGCAGTTCCGCTGCTTTGTCGTAGTGCTCTTTGAGCACGGAGGCATAGAAGCAGACCTTTTCCTTGGTGGTGTAGGCATTTAGCTCTCCCCCCAAGGATTCGAGTCGGTTGAGGATGTGAAAAGTTTTTCGTTTTTGGGTGCCTTTGAAGGCCATGTGCTCCCAAAAATGCGCCAGACCCTCCTGCACTTGGTCCTCATCTCTACTCCCAATGTTGAGAATAAATCCACAGTGTACCAATCGGGTATGCGAAATCTCCTGATGGACAATCCGAATCCCATTGGGAAGCTCTTTACAAGTCAACTGCATACGCTGTGGTTCCGTGTTTGTGAAAAAGGCACTCGTTTGTTGGTGGCTGTTCGAAGAATTTTAATTCTAGGAAACGCCCTATTTTACTATCTTGGCAATATAATTTGTCTGCAATGAAATATACTCCCTTACCCAAAGAAATGTACCAACGCAATCGGGCCAAGTTTGCTACAAAAATGGCGAAAAACGGCGTAGCAATCTTCAATGCCAATGATATTTTGCCAACGAATGCCGATGGTACGATGAAGTTTAGGCAAAACAACGACCTATTTTACCTCTGCGGCATCGATCAGGAAGAGACCATTTTGCTCTTGGCTCCCGATTGTCCCAATCCTGCGTGGAGGGAAGTGTTATTTCTCCGAGAAACCAACGATCACATTGCCGTTTGGGAAGGTCATAAGTACACCAAGGAGGAGGCCTTTGCTGCCTCTGGAGTTGAAAATATACAGTGGCTCCCTTCCTTTGACCTTATTTTTAACTCGGTAGTCAACTTGTCTGAGCGCATTTATTTGAATTCCAACGAGCACCTCCGTGCGGGGGTAGTGGTGGAAACTCGGGATGCGCGCTTTATCAAGACCTGTAAAGAAAAGTACCCCTTGCATATCGTGGAGCGGGCAGCACCAATTATGCATGAGCTCCGTGGAGTAAAGGAGCTGGAGGAAATCCAGCAGTTGCAGGTTGCTTGCGACATCACAGAGAAGGGATTTCGTCGTGTGCTTGGCATGGTAAAGCCGGGAGTGACTGAATATGAAATTGAAGCAGAGTTTATTCACGAGTTTGTCCGCAACCGCAGCAAGGGCTTTGCCTACGAGCCAATCATTGCTTCAGGTGCGTCGGCCTGTGTTTTGCATTACATTGAAAACAACAAGGCCTGCCTAGATGGGGAGCTCCTTCTGCTCGATGTGGGTGCAGAGTACGGCAACTACAATGCAGACATGACGCGGACGATTCCCGTAAACGGCAGGTTCACCAAGCGTCAGCGTCAGGTCTACGATGCAGTCCTCCGTGTGGAGCGTACAGCGGCAAGCATGCTGCGTCCAGGAGTGACGATTCAGGACTACCACCGAGAGGTAGGGTTGGTGATGCAAGGGGAGCTACTAGGCTTGGGCTTGCTGGACCAGACCGACATCAAAAATCAGGATCCTGCCTGGCCGGCCTACAAAAAGTATTTCATGCATGGCACCTCGCATCACCTGGGCTTGGATGTACACGATGTGGGCACCATGCATTTTCCAATTTCGGTTGGCATGGTCTTTACGGTGGAGCCAGGAATTTACATTCCAGAGGAAGGCTTTGCGGTACGTCTAGAAAATGACATTGTGGTACAGGAGAATGGGTACCTGGATTTGATGCGCAACATTCCGATAGAAGCCGAGGAGATTGAGTCCTTGATGAATCGGTAAACCGAGGCATAAAAAGAGAAAGCCCGTCCCGAAATTCTTCGGGACGGGCTTTTTTGTTGAATCTAGGGTAAATTAACCGATAGAAATTCTTTTGAATGTATTGACAGTCAATCCTTTGCTTACACCGTCCAGGTATTGAGCGATAGACTTAGAGTTGTCCTTTACAAACTGCTGGCTAAGCAAAGTGCTTTCCTTGTAGAATTTCTGAAGCTTGCCAAGGGCAATTTTCTCCAACATATCTTCAGGCTTTCCTTCAGCTCTAGCTTGCTCTTTACCGATTTCGATTTCCCGCTCGATGGTAGTTGCATCCACACCGTCTTTGTCCACTGCTACTGGGTTCATGGCCGCGATCTGCATTGCCACGTCCTTACCAGCTTCTTCTACATTGGCACCAGAAGTGTTTACTAGTCCTACCAATACGCCCAATTTACCATTGGAGTGTACATAAGATACGACCTGATCTGCACTGACTACTTCGTAGTGAGAGATTTCAATTTTCTCACCGATTTTACCAGTCATCTCAATGATTTTTTCTGCAATGGTGCTGCCTTCCATAGGTAGGGCAAGTACTTCAGCAATGGTAGTGGAGCCGTTGCTTACTGCCAAATCAATTAGGGAGTTGGCAAAAGATCCAAATCCTTCGTTTTTAGCTACGAAGTCAGTTTCGCAAGTCAAGGAAAGCAAGATGCCTTTTGCATTGCCGTTTGTCAAGCGAGTGACGACTACGCCTTCTTTAGTTTCGCGGTCAGCTCTAGAAGCAGATACTTTCTGACCTTTTTTTCTGAGGATGTCCACTGCATTTTCGAAGTCGCCATCGGCTTCGGTAAGCGCTTTTTTGCAGTCCATCATGCCTGCGCCGGTCATTAGTCTCAGTTTGTTTACGTCTTGTGCAGTAATTGCCATGGGATGTTTCGTTTAGATAGTTCTTATGATTCGGACCCTATCCAAAGGGTCTGTTGTACTTTAGAATAGGCGCAAGCGCCGAGTTAAAACAAAAAATTGAACATCGACTTACGCCAGATGTTCAATTTTTTTTTAGTGCATTACATGAGTGGATTATTCCTTTGTTTCGGCGTCCACGGCTCTTTTTGCCTCTTCCTCTTCAGAAATCTTGGCATCATCCTTATCTCTCTTGCGCTCAGATAAGCCTTCTTCGATGGCTGCTCCAAATGCTTTTACTAAAAGAGATACAGACTTGAATGCGTCATCGTTTGCTGGGATTGGAAATTCCACCTCGTTTGGATTGGAGTTGGTATCTACCAATCCAAAAACAGGGATTCCCAATTTTTGCGCTTCAGCGATCGCAATGTGTTCTCTCTTGATATCTACTACGAAAAGAGCAGCTGGAAGTCTGCTTAGGTCAGCGATACCGCCCAAGATGGTTTCCATTTTTTCTTTTTGACGGCTAACCATCAAACGCTCCTTCTTAGCCAAGTTTTTGTATCCATCTTCCTTCATCAATTTCTCTAGGGAAGACATCTTCTTTAGAGATTTACGGATGGTAGCGAAGTTGGTCAACATACCGCCTAACCATCTTTCGGTTACGTAAGGCATGTTGAGACGCTGTGCTTCAGCAGCAACAAGGTCTTTGGCTTGTTTTTTCGTAGCGACAAACATGATTTTTTTGCCGGAACGTACAATTTGCTTGATTGCGTTGGATGCTTCTTCGAGGCAAGCAAGCGTTTTGTTGAGGTCGATAATATGGATACCGTTCTTCTCCATAAAGATATAGGGAGACATTCTTGGATCCCACTTTCTCGTCAAGTGTCCGAAGTGAACACCAGCATCCAGTAAGTCTTTGTATTCTATTTTTGACATGAATGAAATTGTTTTCTATGATGTGAAGAATGTTCCGATTAACGCTTAGAGAACTGGAATCTTCTTCTTGCTTTTCTACGTCCTGGCTTCTTACGTTCTACCATTCTAGGGTCACGAGTAAGGAAACCTTCTTTTTTCAATGGAGGTCTGTGTGTCTCATCTACTTCGCAAAGTGCTCTAGAGATGGCCATACGAGCGGCTTCCGCCTGTCCTTTGATTCCACCACCGTCTACATTGATTTGTAGGTCATACGTTCCTTCTACGCCTACTAGCGTCAAAGGCTGCTTTACTACAATTTGGTGTAGCTCAAATGGGAAATAAACCTCAATTGATTTGTTGTTAACGGTGATCTTACCGTTACCTGGCGTCATGTAAATTCGGGCTACCGAAGTCTTTCTTCTACCGATGGTATTGATTGTGTCCATGCGTCAGCAATTAAAGGGTGATGGCTTTTGGCTGCTGTGCTGCATGCGGATGCTCAGATCCTTCATACACATACAGGTTGCCGTACAACTTACTTCCTAATCTGTTTTTTGGCAACATGCCTTTTACAGCTTTCTCTATCAAGATGGTTGAAGATTTCTGCTTCAACAATCGAGGAGTAGAGATTCGCTGTCCACCTGGGAAACCGGTGTGGCGCACATATACTTTTGCGTCCCACTTGTCACCCGTCATTCGAACCTTGTCTGCATTGATTACGATGACATTGTCACCACAATCAACGTTAGGAGTGAAGCTAGGCTTCGTCTTTCCTCTCAAGATTTTCGCAACATCACTAGCCAAGCGTCCTAGAATTGCAGATTGGGCATCCACGATCACCCACTGCTTTTCTACGGTGGAGCTGTTGGCTGAGATGGTCTTATAGCTCAGAGTATCCACTTTGTAACTGTTTAATTTTTAGCTTATTAATTAATTATCGACCCCAAAAAGGGACACAAAGATAGGAGCATTTATTTTTCTATGCAAACTATTTGCAATCCTAAACCCTAATTTTCATTGGTTTAGCTAATTTTTTTTTGCTCAATCTTTCAGTTGGTCTGTCATTAGCCTGCTACCTGTTCTTTTCAAGTTGCTGCAACAACACTTGAAAATCTTTGGGGTATGGAGCTTCAATCGCGATTTTTTTGCCATTCAGGCCTAAAAATTGAATGCTAAAAGCATGCAAGGATACCCGCTGCATGATGGGAAGCTCTTCTGTTTCTTTTTTTAAGTTGAACCGACGCTTCAAAGCAGAGAGATACAAGGGTTTTCCTCCATACAAGGTGTCCCCACAAATAGGAGCCTTCAAATAGGCGAGGTGCACACGGATTTGATGCAGTCGTCCAGTGATCGGACTGCAGGCCAATAAGGTGTGGGCAAAATAGGTTCTCAGCGTAGTTACGAGCGTTTGTGCGGGCTTACCCTCCTTGCTCACCTTGGCTATTCCCTTGTTGTTGGCTGCCAAGTTGCGGTCCACCAGTAGGGATTGAAAGTCTTGGATTCCTTCCACTACCGCATGGTAAATTTTTTCAACCTGTCTATTTTCAAACTGCATGGCCAAATGCCGGTAGGCCTCGGGATGCTTGGCAATAACCAGGCAACCGGAGGTTTCCTTATCCAAGCGGTGACACAGCTGTGCATCTTCCCAATACGCTTTGGCTAAGTCCAAGATGTTCTGAGCCTCGTGTCGGTCGTCCAAACTCGATAGGTAGGGTGGCTTGTTGATGACCAAGAAATCCGAGTTTTCGAATAGGATAAGGTCTTCAAACGTTATTTTTTTCATGGAGGAGGTTGCCCAGTTTGCGGTGACAAAACTAGCTATTCCTAGTCGGTCCAAAAAGTATTGCAGGAATTACTTCTAAAACGAAAGCGATGTGGAGCTTTTGGAAGTTGAAATCCGTACCTAAACTAGTTGCTTAAATGGAACTACTCAATTGACCTCAGTAGCTTCGCTTTTCTTCTTTTCTTTTTCTAGGGGAAGGTCAAAGCTGAAGATGGAGCCTTTGCCCAATGTGGAGCTCACCGAAATTTTGCTTTTGTGGCCCTCTAAGATGTGTTTGACAATAGCCAATCCCAAGCCTGTGCCCCCTTTACCCTTGGATCTACTTTTTTCAACACGGTAGAATCGCTCAAAAATTCGTTTCAAATCTTCGGGAGGAATACCTGGGCCATCGTCTTTGACCTCTACTTGAATTTGATTTTTGCTGGATTTCAGGCGGACTTGCACTTCACCTTTATCGTGGTTGTACTTTACAGCATTGAAAATAAGATTTTGACAAACACGGTAGATTTTTTGTCGGTCTGCCACCGTAGGGTAGAGTTTATCAGGGTCCGCTTCCAAGGTGATGCGCACATCCCTTTTGCCCGCTTTGTGCTCCAACTCTTCGATGACTTCCTGAACCAAATCCTTCAAGTCAAATTCGGTGAACGTAAATCTGATGACCCCACTTTCCATTTGGTTCAAGGTAAGTAAGTCTTGAACCAAGTGATCCAGGGAGTCCAAACTTTTAGCTGCCTTTTTGAGAAACTTCATGCGGACCTGCTTGTCGTCAATGGCGCCATCTAGGAGGGTGTGGATGTAGCCCTGCGTGGCAAATATCGGTGTCTTAAATTCGTGTGAAATGTCGGCAATGAATTCGCGTCTGAATTCTGCATTTTTTTGCAATGCCTCAATTTCGCGCTGCCTAGCAAGTGCATAGGAGTTGATGACCGCGTTTATTTTTTTTAGGGGGGAAAGGTTCGACCGAAGGGATTTGTCTTGAATTTCAGTAAAGTCCTTTTTTTGAATTTTCTCGAGGAGGCTGTAAATGTTGCCAATTTCACGAAACACCAAAAACTCCAGGGCCACGCTGATCAGTAGGTAGGAGATCGAAAAGGAAAGCAGGACAGCAGCCCAAAGAACCGTGGGGGTGGTGGATGGAATTAGAAACAAAAATGCCGATACCAATCCAGAAATGGCAATTGCTAAAATTAAGGATAAGCCCCGAGATCCTGTTGGCATCTTACCCTAGTTCAAATTTATAGCCAACCCCTTTGACTGTAGTTATGTAATCTTCCCCGATTTTTTCGCGCACTTTTCGGATGTGTACATCCACGGTTCGAGCCAAAACAAAAACATCCGATCCCCAGATATTGTGCAAGAGCTCGTCACGGCTGTAGACTACATTGGGATTATTGGCTAGAAAGTACAAGAGCTCAAATTCTTTTTTGGGAAGGGTAATCGTTTTTCCCGCTTTATCTATCGTGTAGCTGCTGCGGTCAACATTCAAATCTCGTATTTTTATCTGACCTTTTTCTTGTTCTTTTTTGGAATCCCTACGGAAAAGAGCTGCGATTCGGCTCATCAACGCACGTGGTTTGATGGGTTTGGTAATGTAGTCGTCTGCTCCTACATCAAAAGCAGCCACTTCCGAGTACTCTTCCAATCGGGCAGTTAAGAAGATGATGAAGGCATGCTTGAGCTCTGGAATTTGTCGAATTTGCAGGCAGGTTTCTACCCCGTCCTGGTTGGGCATCATGATGTCTAATAGAATGACATCGGGTTGAAATTTGATTGCAGTTTTTACCGCCTTGTGTCCGTCTTCTGCTGTCGCTACCTCATACCCCTCTTTTTGCAGGTTGTACTTTAAAATTTCGACGATGTTTGGTTCGTCATCAACGACCAATACCTTGATTTTTTGTTTGTCTGCCATGGGAAGAATTCCGAAATGTTTTCTGAAAATTAATGAATATCTACAGCTTCAAACCAAATGTTAAAGTAACCTTTACTAGACCTAGCCAAAACCACCTTAAAAACGAGGCTTTTTCTAGTGATTTGTTAAGTTAGTGTTAATCCAGTACGTAATCTAATTTTTCAACCCACGAGCACTTCGGATGTCGATAGTTAATGCGCCAATAAATAGATTGGCCTTAATCTTTACGGGAATTTTATTTGCGTCCTTGGTGATCCAGACTTTTACGGGGTACTCCCCTCTAAACAGGCTATTCTTGGGAATTTGTGGAGAAAAGAGGTAGGTTTCCTTAACCCCAAGACTGGTCTCCAGCGTTTCAGTTCCCTCGAATATTAATTTTAGGTTATATATTTCTTTATCAAAAAAACCGCGAAGTAAAATTTCTTGTCCCTTGCGCATGTTGGAGAGATCCAAGGTGCGCAAAAAATAAAACCCGCTGACTAGATCTTGTACCGTGCCCGGCAGCGAAAATACCTTTACCTCCTTGATTTTTTTGTTCTCTCGGTCGTAAAGCTCCAGGGTAGCTTTTTTGTTGGCTTGGTCAAAATAAATCTTCTCGTTTCTTCGGTAACGACCCTCCTGAATGTAACGGTAGGAGAGCAGGGGCAAAAGACTTTGGGTGTTCAGATGGGTTCCCCAGTTGTCATTCACTTTGCCGAAAAGGGTGGCGGCACCTATGGTATTTCCAAAGGCATCAATTTTAAAATGAGACTGCCCGTTTTCTAAAATTGGTTTTTTTCCAACCTGCAATTTGGCCTCAGCAAGATCCACCCAGCCGTAGGATACATCAAAAAGTAATTCTTCCCCATAGGTGAAAGGGACATTCTTGGTAGGAGACTGTGCCCAGCTACTGACAAGGGGGAAGCAGGTAAGTAGCAGGATTTGAAAATAGCGCCTCATTGGATAACTGACAATTGGTGACAAAAACTGAAGAATTATGCGATAAATTTTTCCAAATCAGCTGTAATAAGGCTTAAAAGTACAAATTTGCAGAGCGAAAACAAGGTAGTACGTTGCCTTGTTAGTTATGCAGCAAATTGGTAACTTGGACATTTTAACCTATACACAAACTCAACATGAGTACGAACAACGCAGAAAAACTCAAAGCATTACAGCTCACCATTGACAAGCTTGAAAAAACATACGGCAAGGGTGCTGTCATGAAGCTTAGCGACGAAAAAGTATTGGATATTCCCGCTATCTCCACGGGGTCCCTAGGTTTGGATATGGCCTTGGGTATTGGAGGTATTCCAAGAGGTAGGGTCATTGAGATTTACGGTCCAGAATCTTCCGGAAAGACTACCTTGACCATGCATTGCATCGCTGAAGCGCAAAAGGCAGGTGGCATGGCAGCATTTATTGATGCAGAACATGCATTTGATAAGAATTATGCAGAAAAACTCGGCATCGACACTGAAAACCTATTGATTTCTCAGCCAGACAATGGGGAGCAAGCGCTTGAAATTGCTGAGCACTTGATCCGCTCAGGAGCAATCGACATCATCGTCATTGACTCGGTAGCCGCTTTGGTTCCCAAAGGGGAATTGGAAGGCGAAATGGGCGAGAGCAAAATGGGCTTGCAGGCACGTTTGATGTCACAGGCGCTTCGCAAGCTCACTGGAGCAATTCACAAGACAGGTTGTGCCTGTATTTTTATCAATCAGCTACGGGACAAGATTGGAGTGATGTTTGGTAGCCCGGAAACTACCACAGGAGGCAATGCCTTGAAATTCTATGCTTCCGTGCGCTTGGACATCCGTCGAGTAGGACAAATCAAAGAAGGAGCAGATAACGTATTGGGCAATAGAACCCGTGTGAAGGTGGTCAAAAATAAAGTGGCCCCTCCATTTAAAGTGGTTGAATTTGACATCATGTATGGTCAGGGCATCTCCAAGGTTGGTGAAGTGATCGACCTCGGTGTAGAGCTAGAGATCATCAAAAAGGCAGGATCTTGGTTCTCCTACAACGGTGAAAAACTAGGCCAGGGCCGGGATGCGGTAAAAAATCTACTGCTAGATAATCCTGAATTACTCGATGAGTTGGAAGGAAAGATCAAAGGGGCTTCGGGATTGCTTCCAACTGAACCAACGATTTCTCTGGAAGATTAAGGACGAGCACCAAGTCAAAAAAAAGGTCCCGTAGCTACGGGACCTTTTTTTGTTTAATTGGTTCGAATGGCTTCCACCGGATCCATTCGTGCAGCAAGCGTGGCGGGTACAATTCCTGCAACTACTCCAATCGCGGAGGATACGCCCAGTCCTAGAATAATGTTATTGAAGGATAAAACCAGTTCAAGACTTCCTAGCGGAATAAAGCTCAGTAAGTACACGAGTAGAATCCCCGAACCTCCACCAATCAAGCTCAAGCACACTGCTTCAAAGAGAAACTGGAATAGGATGAAGTAATTTCTGGCACCCAAGGATTTTTGAATTCCGATAATGTTGGTTCGCTCACGAACAGATACAAACATGATGTTGGCAATTCCGAATCCCCCAACCAAAATGGAAAATCCTCCAATCACCCAGCCAGCCACGGAGATCACATCAAAAATGGACCCAATGGCATTTTGGATAAATTCAGTCTTGTTGAGCGCAAAGTTATTTTCTTGGGTAGGCTTCAATCCCCGCTTGGCACGAAGTAGGCCAGCCATTTCGTTTTCTAAGGCCACTAGCCCCACATCGGTATCTCTGCCTTTTGCAGCAATGGTGGGCTCAAGCCCATCCCGCCCGGTGTAGTACATTTTACTGAATGCGCCAAATGGTACCAAGCAGGCTTCATCTTTGGAAGGGAGCTCCAAAAATCCTTCTCCCTCTTCTTCAAATATACCGATCACAGTAAACTTCATGCCCTTGATTTTCACTTCTTTCCCCAAGGCGGGTTCGTTGGGAAATAGGGTAGTGGCGATTTTTTTTCCGACAATAATCAAGTTCCGAGAAGCATTGATTTCTGCCTCAGAGAAGTAGCGCCCTTCTTCCAATGCCACTTCAAACACGTCTTGGTAGGTATAGGCAATGCCAGATAGGGAAGTGCCTTGGTACGAATTGCTTCCGGCTTGGATGGTCGCAGAAGAGGAAGCAGAAATGGTGACTCCATCTGCATTAGTTAATCGCTCCTCCAAAAACTTGTATTCTGTGTAGGTACCTGGAGGCCGTTGAAAATATTTCCACCAAGGGTAGTCTTGCGGTCCATTGGCAAATGGAAATCGGTCTACCCGCATGACATTGGTCCCTAAAAAGGCAAAAGAGGATTTGATTTTCCCCTCCAAGGAATCCACCAAAGTAAACACAGCAATGATGGCAAAAATACCAATGGTGACCCCCAAAAGGGAAAGAATGGTTCGGGTGAGGTTGGATTTTAAGGCCGTAATGGCAAACCTAAAACTTTCCCAAGAAAGCTTTAAAAAGAGCATAGAATAACTAGTTGGTTAAAACAATTTGTTAAGTTAGCTGAAATTGGGCATTATTGTTATTATCTTTGCATTTTTTAAAAGTAATCTCCTTTCGAGTTTCGAATAAGTCAAATACTCCTTACGATCCCCTATGAAATTATCTGATTTCAAATTTGAAGTTCCCAAAAAACTGATCGCGCTCTATCCCACAGAAAATCGTGATGAGTCCAGATTGATGGTTGTTCATCGGAAAACTGGAGAAATTGAGCACCGTACCTTCAAAGATATTCTTGATTATTTTGGCGAAGGGGATGTATTTGTTACCAACGATACCAAAGTCTTTCCTGCTCGACTATACGGAAACAAGGAAAAAACGGGTGCGAAAATTGAAGTTTTCTTGTTGCGAGAATTGAATGCTGAATTCAAACTTTGGGATGTGTTGGTGGATCCAGCTCGAAAAATCAGAGTAGGCAACAAGCTTTATTTTGGTGACAGTGACCTGGTCGCAGAAGTCATTGACAACACGACTTCAAGAGGTAGAACCATCCGCTTTTTGTTTGATGGCACCGATGAAGAATTTCACAAAACGATTGATAACTTAGGCGAGACGCCTCTGTTGAAAGAAATTATCGAGCGTCCTATCGAACCTGAAGATAGGGAACGCTACCAGACCGTTTTTGCAAAGAATGTGGGCGCAGTAGCAGCCCCTACAGCTGGATTGCATTTTACCCCACAGTTGCTCAAGCGTTTGGAATTGAAAGGAGTTGAAATTGCACCCATCACCCTTCATGTGGGACTGGGCACTTTCCGACAAGTGGATGTGGAAGACCTGACCAAGCATAAGATGGATTCAGAGAACTATTTCATTACAGAGCGAACTGTCAAATTGGTCAATGAATCTTTGGATCAGAAAAAGCGTGTGGTGGCAGTAGGAACAACTTCACTTAAAACAGTTGAATCCTCCGTGACCGCAGGAGGTAGGCTCAAGGAGAGCAGCGGATGGACGGATAAATTCATCATCCCTCCCTATGATTTTAAAATCGCCAATGCCTTGCTTACCAACTTCCACCTACCAGAATCTACCTTACTCATGACTGCCTCTGCATTTGGCGGCTATCCCTTGATGATGAAGGCCTACAAGGAAGCCATCAAAGAAAAGTATCGATTCTTCTCCTATGGAGATGCGATGCTCATCTTGTAAATCGAATACGTCCCGTACCTGCGGGACTTTTTTTTGCCCTAGTTTTTTTGCAGGGCAAACAAATTCCATAAATAATAGCGGGCGTGTCGGGGATGACTTTAATTTTGTAAGAATTCAAAGCGCATGAACAAAGCAGCAATACTTGTCGCCGGTGGCAAAGGGATGCGGATGGGGACTTCCCTACCCAAGCAATACCTTCCTTTAGCAGGAAAGCCCGTGTTGATGCATACGCTGGAAAAATTTTTTAGCGCTGATCCAAACCTCCACTTGGTTCTAGTGCTACCAAAGGATGACTTCGACTACTGGAAAACGTTGTGTGCGCAGCATAATTTTGAACTTCCCCATGAATTGGTGTCAGGAGGGGATAGTCGGTTTCAATCCGTAAAAAACGGATTGATGGCACTACCCTTCACCGAGGGCTTGGTTGCAATCCACGATGGGGTAAGGCCTTTTGTGACGGAACATGTAATTCTATCCAGCTTTGAGCAAGCAGCAAAATCAGGAAGTGCCATTCCGGTAGTTTCCCTAAAAGATTCCCTTCGAAAGGTGGATGCAGGAGGAGAAAGTACCTACCAAGAACGGACCAACTTCCGATTGGTGCAGACCCCTCAAACTTTTCAATTGAAGCCCCTCTTGCAAGCCTTTGCCGTGAAGGAGTTGGAGATTTTTACGGATGACGCCACAGTGTATGAGTACCAGGGTTGGACGGTTTCGCTCATTGAAGGCAATTCCGAGAACATCAAGTTGACTACCCCGGAAGACCTCGCCTTTGCTGAATTTTTAATGGCAACTCGCTGAGTTGAAAAAGGGAATTCTTTTACCGACTCGATAGGGTCCTTTACCGATTTTTTGGATGACTTTACCTATTTCCAAAATGCCAATTTGGTCTTGAATCCTAGATTTGTTTAACTAAATTTAATTCACATGAACAACTACACTAAACCACGAAACGACGGCAGTATTGCCTTTGGCGTAATCATCCTTGGAATAGGCCTAGTCCTCCTCTTTAGAAAATTTGGACTCTATATCCCGGATTGGGTACTGACCTGGCCGATGATCTTGATTGCTGTAGGCACCTACACGCTTATCAGTCAGCAGTTCAAGAGTTTTTTTGGATCTGTGGTGCTCTTCATTGGAGTCTACTTTTTACTGAAAAGAGAGTTTGACCTTGATCTAGGCCTAGATCAATTTATTTGGCCAGTTGGTTTGATCGCACTTGGCATCTACTTGATTCTCCA
>CAMCBC010000041.1 GCA_945872775.1 Spirosoma fluviale
AAAAGAGGAGGTTAATCGGCAAATAAAGAAGATTGATTCTGTTTTGGACCCAAAGTCCCAAGGTATCTAGCTCTTGTAGCTGCTGGGAAGCGGGCTTTCCCTCTGCGAGTAAACGAGTTTGGTCCTGCTTCAGTAGGGCTGCTGAAAAGGGTGTGGCCTCGATCTCCTCTGCCCGCAACCGCAGGGATTGGAGCGTGGCTGCCACGGGAATCGCTTCAGCCGCATGCTTGAGAGATCCAAAAACAAGTCCCAGCACAAGGATGCCTAGGAGAATCCACGCCCCCAATACCGCTTGAGGGAGAATCCCCTGGACAATCAATACGAGCATGCACAGTCCGCCTAAGGGACCTAGAACCGCAAGCACTTTATGGAGAAGGCTTGCCCGCTCCTCCTGCTCCAGCCAGCTCTTCCAAGAGGTTTGTTTCTCCTGTGCAAAGGCTAGCCCAATGGCCTCCATGGCACGAAGGAATGCGGATTTCTCCTGGAGTTCGGCTACTGCTTCGCGGCGTAGTTGGGCTTGGTTCGAATCAAAGGAAGACCCCATTAGCGCTACAAGCGCTTTCTTGCCCGCAGGAGAATGGCTATGATTGAGGAGTTGAAATAGGGAGTGGGGCCCAAAAAGATCTAGATCCCCAGAGAAAGGATGGGCCTTGTCGGCAAATTCGAGTCCTGCATCCAAGTCGGCAAGCTGCCGGTCTTGGCGCCACTGCTTTCTTTTTTCGAGCAATTCAATCGCCAAATAAATCCGCTCTTGGTCTTTGTGGTGGTTGAATTGTTTGATGAGGAATACAAAGAGCACTAAAAACCCCAGCAAGGGGAAGATCCAAAAACCGCCATCTGTCAGGGAAAGAATAAAAAAAGCGCCTAGCCCCAAAAAAGCGATTAGCCTTAGGAGACTCAGTCGAACTACTTTTGCGCGTAGTGCTTGAAGCTTTTTTTCCAAGTCCTCACTGGAATACAGAAACTTTCCCATTCACAAATATAGGGAATGGCCCAAGGGCAACAGATTTTTTTGGATGGATTTGGCGTGCATTTTTCTATATTCACCTTGTGGGCATGCAGCAGCCCTACATTGATTCATCTATGAAGCCTAACCCCAAAACCGTTCCTGCACCCGAGCCCGTAGAATGGGATTTAAGTGAATCCTTTGGAATCCTACCTCAGGAGCTCCCACTAAATCACAACTTGGGTTGCGTGCGAACTCCATCCTCGAAAAAGGAAGCGGATAAACCTCAGCCAGCGGATCCTTCCGCCAAAAAATAAAGATCCCCGCCGACTAGCTCAGACATACACACAGATCTGCCAGCGAAAGGCCCAGCGCCAGTGAATTTCTACTTGGTCGAGACCTGCTTGCGCAAAGATCGAGTTCCAATCCCTCCGTTTGAAGCTCCGCAACACAGAAAGTGCCGCATCGTGCTGCACCATGGGCGACTTGCTAAACCAGCGCGTGAGCCATTTGATGGAGTAGTAGGCAAGGGGATGCCGATGCAGGTCGTTGATCACAATAGCCAAACGCACCTTTCTTTTTAATCCTTGGAAAAGCTGCACCAGTTCCTCATCGGTAAAGTGATGCGTAAAAAGGGTACAGGTAGCAATGTCCACCTGCTCTTCCAGAAATGCGGGATCAAACACATTGGCCGCTTGCCACTGAACCCCTGAGAGTGCCTGCTGCCTTTCCTTGGCCAGTTCGATGGTGTTCGCATTGGCATCTGCGCCGATAAACTGAATTGGAATATGTTTTTTGGAAGCCCAGGCCTGCATCACCGCGATCATGTCTCCACCTCCACAGCCCAGATCAACCAAGCTGTACTGATCCTGTGGAAAACGCTGCACTACTTGACTTAGTCCTCTATTTGTGACGCCATTGCCGCCCAGCCAACGGTTGATCGTCTTCAGTTCCCGAAGCGTCTGCTCCAGGACAGGACCTGAACAGTCCAGGTCGTCCATGATTTCCTTTTCGCGGGAGCGCTGTGCAAACTGACTCATCGTTTCTCGTAGTGGGTAGTTTCCAAAGTGAGTCCGGGTCCAAAGCCCAAGGCAAGGATATCGCCTTGAATGCTGGGATCCTGCAGCATGCGCTCCAAGACAAATAAGATACTTGCCGAGGACATGTTGCCGCAGGTTCGCAGCACTTCCAGCGCATGTTTGTTTACTTCAGGCGACAAGCCAAAAGCCTCCTGCACCTGGATTAAAATTTGTTTGCCCCCCGGATGTATGGCTACATGCTGTACCTGAGAAAAGTTAAACTTGGCCTCAAACAGGTCGCGAAGTTTTCGAATGCCTTGGTTGAGCAGGGAAGGAATGTACTGACTGAGTCGCATTTCAAATCCAAAGTCTCCAATTTTCCAGGCCATGTCTTTTTCCCCTTCCCAAAGAACCTCACTGAGGTAATTTTTGATCTGCAGCCCTTTTTCGGACTGCATGACCAAGGCTGCTGCTGCCCCATCTCCAAAGAGGGAATTGGCCAGGAGGTTATCCTCGTTGTATTCTTTTTGAAAATGTAGCGTGCATAATTCCACGGATACCACCAAGACCCTGGATTCAGGATTGGCTTTCACCAGCTGATCTGCAAGCCTCAGACCCGTAAAGGCCGCGTAGCAACCCATAAAATGAATGCAGTAGCGCTGTACTGAGCTCGGGATTCCGAGGCGCCGCATCAACTCCAGTTCTACCCCCGGAGCAACCATCCCTGTACAGGAAACCAGAATGAGGTGAGTAAGGGAGAATGCCTCGATATTGGCTTGCTGCAAGGCATTTCGAACTGCCTGCTCAGCCAGTCCCGCGGCCTCAGATTCAAATACGTTCATCCGTGCCGACGTGCTTGGAAAGGGACTCAATTCCTTATTCTTCGGGAAAAAGGTGAATTCAGCGACTTCCTCCTTTTGAAAATCTTCCAAGACACTGTGGCGGAAATCTATTCCCGACTTACGATACAAAAAATCAAGCTTTCTTCGCTCTTGTCCATCCAGCTGGTGAGCCAACTGCATGAAGCGAGCAATTTCCGCTTGTGGTATAGGTGATCCTGGGTTGGAAAGGCCTATACTGACGATACTAGAATTCATCCATCCAAGTTACCAAAATAGTTCTAATTTAGATTGTCGAAGGACCCATTTCGAAATAGCTGTACCTTGGCCCTCAAGAACCACATCTCATGATCACACGCTCTACACTCCTGCACCTCCGCATCCCCTTTTCTTTTTTTTTGATGCCGGTATTCTTATTTGCCTTGGCCTTGACGCCCAACCACAACGGGGAACGCATGCTGCTTGTTTTCTTGAGTTTGCACCTTTTCCTCTACCCCAGCAGCAATGGCTACAACAGTTACTTTGACAAGGATGAAGAAAGTATTGGAGGCTTAAAAAATCCGCCAAAGGTGACTAAGAATCTATATTTCTGGTCCTTGGTGTTTTTTGCGGTAGCGATCGCACTTGGAGCCAGGATCAACTGGGAATTTGCCAGCATGATTGGAGTATACGGTTTGGTGAGCATGGCCTACAGCCATCCGGCGATCCGTTTGAAAAAATACGCCTGGACCAGCTGGGTGATTGCTGGCCTTTTCCAAGGCTATTTCACCTTTGCCATGGCCTACGCAGGACTGAGCAACCTAGGTTGGGAGGTAATCTTCAAGCCGCACGTACTCCTTCCAGGACTCCTGACGAGCTTAATGCTCTGGGGCAATTACCCACTGACCCAGGTGTACCAGCACGGAGAAGATGCGCGAAGAGGGGACCGCACGCTGAGCCTAGTTCTTGGGATAAAGGGGACCTTCGCTTTTTCTGCTGTATTTTTTGCGCTGACTGCCTCCGCATTTACTTGGTATTTTGTAGACAAAGGGCAAACGCCTATCGTAGGGTACTACTTGGCTGCCATGGCACCGATTGCCCTTTTCTTTCTGGTTTGGACGGGCTTCATCTTTCGTGAGTCCGAAAAATACGCAAGCTACAGCTGGGCCATGGGCATGAACTTTCTGTCTGCCATCTCTCTGAATGCCTTTTTCATCTACTATTTTCTGGAGAATACCCAGATACTCCAGGTGTTTAATTGAGGATTAGAAAGGCTTTCCGTGTGTGTTTTTGAGAAGGGTACGGGCCACAAAAGGGACGTGGGCAATCAGATTTCTTGCGATCACAGATCCACGGCCTGAACCAAAAAGCCCTTGTATGGCTCTTCCTACGCCTAGGCGTTGGTAAAAAAGTGCATTCCATCGCTTCGAATAGTGTTGCTCCACTTCTTGCCTAGTTTTCCCTTCCCGAAGCGCTTCCGTCACCAACAGGGCCGAGTGCATGGCCATGGCCATTCCATTGCCGCAGAGTGGGGTGATCAGTCCGGCGGCATCTCCCAATAGCAGCAGGTGATTTTCTACGGGGAGCTTCCGTTCAAAATTGATTTCCGTAATTACTTCGGGCTTTTCCCATAAAAAGTCACTTTCCTGGAAAATTCGCTTCAATAAGGGGTTCTTCCACAGTACTGCCTGCTCCATTTCTGGGATAGAACCATAGGCTCTCAACTGATCTCGGCTACCGAGGTAGCAGAGGTTAAATTTCCCGTCTTCGATCGCATTGAATCCACAGTAGCCCCCCTGAAAGTTATGCAAGGCAACGGTATTGGAGGAGCCCTCCGCTTGAACATGGTATTTGACTCCAATGTAGGGGCTTCGTTTGGAGAAAAAAGGCCGCTCCAACACCTGATCCAGTTTGCTCCGCTTGCCAAAGGCTCCAAGCACATAGGGGACTTGCAGCACTTGAAAATCAGATAGCTCTACTTGAAACAGTTCCTCTTTGGCGACAAATTGAAGCCCAGTGACGGTGGTGCCTGTCAAAAAATTGACCCCTCGCTGACAAGCAAGACGGTAGAGCCATTCATCCAATACATACCTACTGATTCCAAATCCACCCAAGTCCAAGGGAAGCCGTACTGAGCTACCGCGTGTATCTGAAAATTCAAAGGTGTCGATGTTTGGAAGTTCCAGCCCTTCTGGATACATGCCATTCCGCTTTAGAAAGTCGAGCACTTCGTTGGATACATACTCTCCACAAACCCGGTGGAAGGGATATATTTTTTTTTCAACTACCGTGACCACATGTCCTTCCTGAACCAAAAGCAAGGCAGAAACTAAGCCTGCAAGCCCTCCACCCACGATGAGCACCTCTTGTTTACGCTTTTCCAAGGCCTTTGATTTTAGCATACAACCGCCTGTAAAAAAATTAGTTATTTAACAGGAGGAAGATCATCCTTTGAAGTTAGTATATTTTCGAAAAATTATAATCAAGCTATGAATACACCCTTCCCAAAGTTGCTGAGGAGAACCGCCTTTGTGCTAGGCCTTATGGGCGCTATGCTTCAGGCAGAGGATTCCTTTGCACAGCGAAAAAAGAAAAAAGATGCAGCTACCCCTGCTCCTGCAGCACCAGCACCAACAAGACCTGGTGGTCCAGGCGCTCCAGGTGCTCCTGCCAATGGACCCAAGCCCTACAAAGAAGTCATCACCGCCAAAGCAAAGACCAAGGCTGGACTATTTAAAGTGCACCAAGTAGAAGACAAGTACTTCTATGAAATAGCAGACTCCCTTCTCGGTAGAGATATGCTAATGGTGGTTCGAATTGCAAAAACTGCCGACGGTATCGGCTATGGCGGAGAAAATACGACCAATATGATGGTGCGCTGGGAAAAAAACCAGGACGACATTTTGTTGAAAGTCGTTTCTCTCAACAACTATGCTGCCGATTCCTTACCTATTGCAAAGGCAGTTCAGGCCTCTAACCTAGAGCCTATCCTTCAGAAGTTCCCCATCAAATCAAGAAAAACGGATTCAACCGGCACAGTCATTGATGCTACGGACCTCTTTATCAAGGACAACCAGGCCTTGGGCTTAGACCGTAATAGAAGAACGCAATACCGTGTCACACGTTTGGACAACGAGCGCTCTTACATCCAACACATCAATAGCTACCCAATCAACGTGGAGTCGCGCTATGTACTTACCTATGCAGCAGCCGAGCCTCCTTCAAACAGCGTAACAGGCCTAATCACTTTGGAGATGAATGCATCCATGGTACTTCTTCCAAAGGTGCCGATGCAACAGCGACTTGCTGATCAGCGTGTAGGCTGGTTTGCCCGTTCTTATGTAGACTATGGTGCCGACGAGCAGCGCGCTACTTCTAGAAGATTCCTTGATCGTTGGAGATTGGAAGTAAAGCCAGAAGATAGAGAGAAGTTTGCCCGTGGTGAATTGGTAGAGCCTGTCAAGCCTATCGTGTACTACATCGATCCAGCTACCCCGACCAAATGGATTCCTTACTTGAAGCAAGGAGTAGAAGATTGGCAGAAAGGTTTTGAAGCAGCAGGTTTCAAAAATGCGATTCTTGCCAAGGAAGCTCCAACACCAGCAGAAGATCCTACCTGGAGTCCAGAAGATGCGCGTTACTCTGTAATCCGCTACTTTGCTTCTGACATTCAGAACGCATACGGACCACACGTATCGGATCCGCGTTCGGGAGAAATCTTGGAATCCGATATCGGATGGTACCACAACGTGATGAACCTCTTGAGAAACTGGTTCTTCATCCAAACTGCTGCCATCAACCCAGATGCGCGTGCTGTCAAATTTGACGACGAGGTGATGGGTCGATTGATCCGATTTGTATCTGCTCACGAGGTAGGACACACGCTTGGCTTACCGCACAACTTCGCTTCTTCTGTGGCTTACCCGGTTGAAAAGTTGAGAGATGCTGCCTTCACCAAAGAATTTGGTACTGCTCCTTCCATCATGGATTACGCGCGATTCAACTACATCGCACAGCCGGAAGACAAGGGTGTAAGCTTGATGCCTGATGTAGGACCTTACGATAAATATGCCATCATGTGGGGTTACAGACCTATTCTTGATGCGAAGAGCCCAGAGGCTGAACTTCCTACTTTGAACCAGTGGATTCTAGACAAGAAAGGTGATCCTGTGTACCGCTACGGTCGTCAAGGAAATAGCTATGATCCGACTACACAGTCTGAAGACTTGGGTGACAACTCTGTCACTGCTTCTGAGTATGGAATCAAGAATTTGAAACGTATCCTTCCCAACTTGATGGAGTGGACGGCTGAGAAAGAGAAGCCGTACAAAAATTACGAAGACCTTGAAGAAATGTATGGTCAGGTAATCGGTCAGTTTAACCGCTACATGGGCCACGTGCGCAATCATGTAGGAGGTGTAATGGAAGTCTACAAGTCATCTGGTCAAGGAGAAGCGGTGTACACACACCAAACCAAAGAAATGCAGAAGGCTGCGGTTGCTTTTGTGAACCAGCAGCTATTCACTACCCCAAGCTGGTTGATGGACGAAAGCATCATTGCTAGAATCGAGGACTTCGGTGCGCTTGAGCGTATTCGTGGCATCCAGGTAAGTACCCTCAACGGAATCTTGGAGTGGGGTAGACTGGGTAGAATGATCGAAAACGAAGCATTGAATGGTGCTCAGGCCTACAAAATGACTGAACTGTTCGATGACTTGAGAAAAGGCATTTGGACTGAACTTGGCGCTGGCAAATCCATCGACGTACACCGCAGAGCTTTGCAGCGCGCGCACATCGAGCGATTGGAATTGCTATTGACTGGAAGCGTTGCTGCCCTGCCTGCTCAATTTAGAGCTTTTGCTGGTGCGCAAATCAATGCGGCTCAATCTGACATTCGCCCAATGGCTAGAGGAGAATTGAAAACACTTCAAAGCCAAATCAAATCCGCCATCGGAAAAACATCCGATCGCATGAGCAAGCTTCACTTGGAAGATGCTTCGGAGCGAATCAATAAAATCCTGAAGGAATCCTCTGGAGAGTAAGGTAGAAAGGGCGCCAAATTGGCGCCCTTTTTTTCTCTACCTGTTTTTTGTTAATTTGGAAATCATTAGCAACGCATGTCCACTCCTCTCCAAATCTTAAAATCGCACCGGCTGCGCATCACAGATTGCCGATTGGTAATTATTCAGGAGTTTCTGGACAAGAATGTCGCGCTTTCCCACTCAGATCTCGAAGAGAAGCTCAACAATGAGTTTGATCGGGTGACGATCTACCGGACACTTAAAACTTTTTTAGAAAAAGACCTGATCCACAAGGTCCTTGACGATAGCGGTGCGACGAAGTATGCCTTTTGTAGCCATGGAGAAGAAGCCCATGTCCATAACCACGAGCATGTGCACTTCAAATGCGAAAAGTGTGAAGAAACCACCTGCCTGGAAGCGATCTCCTTGCCTGCAATCTCCCTCCCAAAGGGCTTTGTGAAAAAAGAGATGAACCTACTTGTGCAGGGGATTTGCGAAAAATGTCATTGATAGATTTCTGAGTCTACTAACTCTTCCTCTGGCCAACTAATTCCTGGTGGCAAATCAAGTACGGGAGGTCTTGCATCAAATTTCCCTCCTTCCGAGTCATCTGAATTAGAAGTGGGTTTAGGCCGAAACTTGCTCCATACCCCTAAGAAATAACTGATCACCACATAGGCTAATCCGCAAAGCAGTAGATCAATCAAGGTAGGGCTCATTCTATTTTTCTTGAAAAGATACAAGATTCACCAAAAAATTCAATGCCTAGCGCTCGGAAGAATAGAGTTTGAGCAGGATGGATTTGCTTAATCAATGGGATAGGTGGATATTTGCTCGCGAAACTATCATTGCCATGATTATCAAAACCAAAAAATACCAACTTCCCACCACAACCTATATCAAAATGGGATTAGTATCCATCCTCAAAGAACAGTGGTGGGTCATTTTGATTGCCTTGGCCATTTGCTGTGGCTATTTCTGGATTGCTTCCCTGTGGTGGATTTTTGGTGCACTTCTCGCGTATGGATTGTATGTTTTATTTTGGGCAATCCAGTTTACGGGCGTGACCCAAATGGAACAAAACAAACCCATCTTTCAAAAGATGGCTTATGAAATTGACAGCCGACAAATCCTAATGAAAATAAATACCAAGGAAGGCATGCCGGTACAGTGGAACATGATCAAACGGGTGGAAGTGAGCAAAGATGCCTTCATCCTTTACCTATCAAAGGCACAGTTTATTCACCTGCCCTACAAGATCTTCAACTCTGACAACGATAAAAAATTTCTAGAGGCGATCCTCAAACGAAAGGAACTAATCAAGTAAACGAAAGCTGGCCAGGATGAGCCAGCTTTTTTTTCTACCAGTTTTTTAATTCCACACATTCAAAGACCCATGCTATGCAAATCAAACTTCTGGCCATCGGAAAAACAGATAACAAAGCAATTCAAGACCTGATTGATGATTACAGCAGTCGACTGGGGCATTACCTTCGCTTTGAACTGGAAGTAATTCCTGACCTGAAGCAGAGCAAGTCCCTTTCTGAAGTGCTCCAAAAAGAAAAGGAAGGAGAGTTGATTCTCAAAAAGCTAAGTTCCTCCGACGAACTTATCCTCCTCGATGAACGGGGAAAAACCTACGCTTCGCTAGAATTTTCTGATTACTTACAAAAGAAAATGAATAGTGGGCTTAAGCAACTCGTCTTCGTGATCGGAGGCCCCTATGGCTTCTCAGAGGCAGTGTACACCAGAGCAAATGGAAAGATCTCGCTTTCCAAAATGACTTTTTCCCACCAAATGATTCGCCCTTTTGTGGTCGAACAACTGTACCGCGCAATGACCATTTTGCGCAATGAACCCTACCACCACGAGTAAGTTTTTTAAATTTTCTGATTACACGCTATTTCACCACTAACCCGAGAAAAAAAGGGTTGAGGTCCAATTCGATGAGCGGTGGACCGTGGACTGTTAGCCGCTGACTATTACCCCAATGTTAATTTTTTACTCTTTTTTTTGTTTAATGTTATCAAATTGTTAATTTTATTCCATTCAGTTAACATTAGCTTGATGGATTATGAAAAAAATACTCCCTTTCTTGCTCTTATTTCTAAGCAGTACTTTTTTGGGCATTTGCCAAGAAAATGCGGCTCAGGCGTCTATTTCTGACTTTTCAAGTCCAGAAAAGAACTCTTATTCCCTGTTTTTAGAAGAATCTGAACGAAGGGCTACACCCACAGCCTGGGAAGCGTTACAACTGGAACTGGATCTAAAAGCCTCTAAAAAATCGGATCCCCTAGCGTTGCTTCGTGTTATTTTTCAAAAAACACATCAGCGCCTCTTCAAAAATTACCGTCAGCACTCCACCTTCAGCAACATGCTGGACCAAGGTGACTACGATTGCGTAAGTGGTTCGGCCGCACTTGGATTGCTGTTAGATCGTTATGGATATTCTTTCGATGTGATAGAAACGGATTACCATGTGTTCATTCAAGTATACCTTGGTGGGAAAACCCTTGTTCTGGAAAGCACCCTTCCTGTAGGTGGCCTGATCACCAGTCCTTCTGCGGTAAGCAATTACTTGGCTGCTTACCTCAGCGAGGGTGCACCCATAGCACGAAATATCAGTGAAGGCTTGGCAGGTACAAAAGTGATTACTGAAGACAATACTATTTTCAGAAAAGTCAACTTAACCCAGCTGTCGGGATTGCAACACTACAACGAGGCGATTGTACACTTCAACAAGCAGAATTACAAGCAGGCCATTGACTTGCTTACAAAGGCCTACGCGCAGTATCCATCAGAACGAATCGAAGGATTAAAAGCACTCAGCATCGACCTCGCCTACCACAGTTACGGCATCGATATCCGAAAATAGGACCCCCGTATTCTTGAAAAATTAGGATGATTTAGTGATGGTGATGGTGCCCGTCCGGTCCATGCGCATGACCATGCTCTAGTTCCACCGGTAGTGCCTCACGGATGGAGACAATTTTTCCGTCAAACTGTAGATCCAAACCTGCAAGCGGAGAGTTGAAATCCAAGTGTACGCCCATGTAATCCACCTTGAGCACTTCTCCTCTCATTTGGTTCCCCTTGTCGTCCTGCATCGGAATTACATTTCCTACGCGGAGTAGCTCTCTATTTTTTTTACCTTCCTCTTTGAAATTGGCCTTCGGGATAATTACTCGCTTCGCATCGTCGTAATCTCCGTAGCCATTTTCAAAGTCAATAAAAACCGAAAAAGAATCGCCGGCTGACTTGCCTTCCAATGCCTGCTCTAAAGCAGGAATCAGGTTGTGGTGTCCATAAAGAAAGTAAAAAGGATCTTGCTCAGTTACGGTCTCGTACCAGCGCATGCCTGTTTCCCCATCATCAACCATCAAGGTATAGGAAACAGCGACGACCTTATCATTAGAAGCAATCATAGCTCAGAAAGTAAAGAATTAGCGAAATAAGTAAGTAACTGCAACTTGCCCAACAAAATTGGTGCGGTCATAACCTGGAATAAACCATTTTTCTGGTTTATTTTCTAGGTACCACTTGTAATTGAGGGTGTTGACGTATTGAAATTTGCCAGAAAGGAGCAGGTTGCCGAATTTCCATTCTGGGGCCAAGGAAAATACCAGGTCGACGTATTTGTTGCGGAAATCCTTCACTTCCTCGTAGCGGTAGTAGTAAAAATCATTGTTGTACTCGATCCGCTCCAACTCAATACCAATTTTTTTCATCCCCTCAATCCAAGCAATTCCTGCAAAAATCTGGTTGCTAGCAGGCCCATTGCCCAATCCAAGCATCTGTCCACGGTGCGTGTAGCCGTGACGCACATGGTCATGGATGTACCAGGTTTTGAGTTGTCGGATATCCTCTCGAATGGTCTGTCCAGAAAAAGTCATTTCAGAACTCAGCTCCAAAAATCGATTTTCTTTTTTCAGGTCCATCAAATGCGAAAATCCAAAGGTAAAAGCCCTCCCTGACTCAGGAGTAGTGATAAAATCAATGAAGGGGCGGTCGTTGTCGCGAGTCCCAAATTCCCCATAAAACTCAAAGCGTCCAGTAGGATCCATCCATCGGAAAAAGCCTGCACTAAACTGCTGCCGCTTGGATTGGATGGTGTCTTGCACCTGTTGGTTTTTCTTGCGTCCATTAAAAACAGGAAGCACATCCTCAAGATTGGATATTTCGGAGCGGTACACATTGTTGGTGGAGCCGTACCCAAAAAATAACCCCGGTACCCACTTGGGTTGGTAGGTAAGAATCAGCCCAGAGAGTTGGCGTCGTCCATCGGCCTTTTTTGGAAAATACGCAAAGCTTTGCTGGATCGTATAATTTACATGTGGTGGAAGAAAATTTGATTCCTCCAACCTTCCAGTCATCACTTGCCCTTCAAATGAACCAATAGCAGACTTGATAGGTCTACGCGTATTCATCGTGTAGTGTAAAAATCCAGGTGCAGAATTTCCCATCAGCAAGGAATTTCGTCTACCCGGTCCCCACCATAGATTCTCGGTAGAAATCCCCAAGGAAATGGCATCCAAATTCAGGCGGAAGCTGGATTGTCCTGGAACCAATTTTTGGTAGGAACTCTCCCCAAAGCGCTCAGGTAGGTCAATCCGGTTGAGGTATTCGTAGTAAAAGAGGATGGTAGCCTGCTGCTCGATCGGAAAACCGATAAACTCTTTGTTCTGGGCCCTTACCAGTTCAGGCTGCACCTGCAAGCTGAATTTCCACCATTCCACAAAAGCTCCCAAGCTAAAAACCTGTTGAAGCCCTCGGTTAGGAATCATGGCGCCATCATTGGTAGCAAAGGGATAATTGGAGGTATATTGGCTTTTGTACAGGGCCGGAAGCAGTAAAAATTTGCCTTTCTTGCCAATGCGGTGATGGTAGCTGGAAGAATCCAAATCCACCAAGCCCCCATCCAAATCAAAGCCATGTGCCAAGCCAAAGGCAGCCGTAGGAATCAAGGGCCGGATCATAAAAGAGGAAGCAGAATCAACTTTACCAGTAAGCTGCAACCTACGAAGGTAGTCCTCCAAAGACGGCGCACCTACGGCAATGCTTTGCCCATAGGAAGCCTGAGATACTACAAGCATCCCGATAATCCCAAGTACCGCAAGTAGTTGACGTAGGTGCATCAGGAGTTCGTTTGGATGGCTAAAATGGAAATTTTGGCAATCGACCAAGACTCATCGCACTTGGGCCATGAACTATTGGTTTGCTTCAATTCGTCGCGCATGTGGAAACGTATCGAATCGGTTTGCGTATGTTCAATCAGCCGTTCTACGCGGTACCGAGAGGTATAATTTTCTGTTCTTCCAAAAAGACACAAGCCAGGCATATTGGTTTCAATCGCGCCCGCTTTGGGGTAATTTTGTCTAAAAAAATCATTGGGAAAGGATTGGTAAAGGCAATAAGTCGAAACACAAGGACTGTTTGAAAAGGTGCTGCGCACCACATCTACACTATCAATTCCCATAAACCAGTAGTCTGGCCCCGATATCCCATCGTCTACGTTACCATCCCAGCTATCGTGAATCAGTAGCTCCACAGAAAGCTTGAGGTAATTGTGTTTGGGCAGGTCATAGAGTGTCACGGCCACCTCCTCGTTGTTGTACCAACCTGCTATGGTATCGTTTCTCCAGATCAACAACCGCCCATTTTCAAAGTTGGCAAGATCCAATTTCGAAAAGTTGTTGTCGTAAATTTGCACTTGATTTTCAACAGACTCCACACAGGCGACTGTTCCCAAAAACAGAAAAAAAGCAAAAAGGCGAAGACTAGGCAGCAACTTTCCCATGGAAATAGGGGGGATTAAAAATAGTATTTAACAAAGAAACAAAAAACAAGGCACTTCTTCCAATTTAAGCGCCACAATGTCCTCCGCCTCTAGGGCAAAAAGGGTTGATTTTGACCTAACTAGGAAAAAAATATCCCTTTTTCATAGAAATAGTCCCTCCCACTTTTTGAATCAAAAAATAGGGGATAATCCCTTACTTTTACTTGTTCATTCGTTTTTGCTATGCCTCTATTTACACTCGTAGCCGGTGCTCGGCCCAATTTCATGAAAATTGCCCCACTGATTCATGCTTTGCAAAAAAAGCAGGCTGAGGGGGTCGATGTGGAATTTCGCCTAGTACATACAGGACAACATTACGATAAAAACATGTCGGGCGATTTTTTTGAGCAACTCCATATCCCAGCTCCTCATGCCAACCTGGGTGGAGGTGGAGGAACTCAAGCAGAGCAAACTGCAGCGATATTGGTAGCTTTCGAACAGGAATTGATGGCCCATCGCCCCGACCTGGTACTAGTCGTTGGGGATGTAACCAGCACCTTGGCCTGCTCCATTGCTGCCAAAAAATTACAAATCGATGTAGCACATGTGGAAGCGGGCATCCGTTCCGGTGACCTGAGCATGCCCGAAGAGATCAACCGCATGGTAACGGACTCCATCACAGACCACTTTTTTACCACCTCAGAAATCGCAAATACCAACTTGCGGAACTTAGGCGTGGCCGATGAAAAAATTCACTTCGTCGGCAACACCATGATCGATACCCTACTCGCGCAAATGGCCCAGTTCAGAATGCCAGCGGGTATGCCTTTCGATCAGTTGCAAGCCGGCGAATACTTTGTGATGACCCTGCATCGTCCAGCGAATGTGGACCAAGAAGAGTCCTTACGGGAGCTGATGCACGCCATCCTGGAAGGAACTGCAGGATTGCCGATTGTCTTCCCAGTTCACCCTCGAACTGCCAAAAACCTGGAACGACTAGGAATAACTGCTCCAAACCTCCACTTGATCAGTCCCTTGGGCTACTTGGAGTTTAACCACCTCGTGCAGCACGCCAAGGGGATCATCACTGACTCGGGAGGAGTGACCGAAGAAGCATCTGTAATGAATGTACCTTGCCTGACGCTACGGGACAGCACGGAACGCGCGGAGACGATCCATTTGGGAACCAACGAACTGGTCGGCACCGATCCCAAAAATCTGAAGCCTTACCTGGATAAAATCCTGCGCGGTGAATGGAAGCAGTACCAAGGCATCCCGCTATGGGACGGCAAGACCGCCGAGCGCATTGTAGAAATCCTGCTCAAGCACTATGCTTAATTCTCGCGCAAAGCCTGCCCGCGGTAGGCTTAGAGATTTTTTTTATTTAGCGCGCAAAGGCGCAGAGACGCAAAGAAATTGGAGAGAACCTCAGCGACCTACCTGAAGCAGGCAGGCTTTTCGTTAATTTATTTTTTATTTGGCGCGCCGAGGCGCAGAGGCGCAAAGAAAAAACCCCTTTGCGTCTTCGCGTCCTGCCTGCGGTAGGCAGGCTTTGCGCGCTAACTTCTTTTTTTTCTCGCTAAGCAAGAAAGACGCAAAAAAATTAGAGAAGCCCTTTGCGGCTTGGCGACTTTGCGAGAGTAATTTCTTTTTTCTCACTAAGACGAGAAGCCTGCCTGCGGTAGGCAGGCTTGGGGTAAATTAATTATTTTGGCGCGCAAAGACGCTAAGGCGCAAAGAAATTAGAGAGAACCTCAGCGACCTACCTGAAGCAGGCAGGCTTTTCGTTAATTTATTATTTATTTGGCGCGCAAAGGCGCAGAGGCGCAAAGGAAAAACCCCTTTGCGGCTTTGCGAGAGTACATCCTTTTTTTCTCGCACAAAGAAAAAGAGCCTGCAGTAGGTATGCACAAAAAAGGAAGTCCAAACGACACTTCACAATTTGTTAACATAGGAATTTGGTGATGTTTTTCATTCATCGTAATATTACAATAGATTTAAATTCCTATGCACCAAAGATCTATCTTCTTCTTTGTTACCATTTTGATCCTTGCAGGTACTGCCTGCGATTCTAAACCGCCCACGCAAATTCAAGAAGCTCGAATAGCCGAGTCTACAGCCAGCGAAGGAATAGCATTTACTCCCACCTTGCAATCCTATGTGACGGCTATCCAAGGGGAAATGGATGCCATTCCAGCTGATCGAAAAAAAGAGCTAAAAAAGTTAGCACTTTATGTCAAAACCAAAAAAGCGAATAGCGAAGAGGCTAATTTGGTATTTATCTGCACGCACAACAGCCGCAGGAGCCATATGAGCCAACTTTGGGCAAGTGCTGCAGCAGCACACTATGGAGTAGAAAAAGGAATCAACACCTATTCAGGAGGTACGGAAGTGACCGCCTTCAATCCCCGCGCAGTGGCTGCTATGGAGCGCGCTGGCTTTATTTTTGAAAAGGGCGGAGGGGAAAATCCACACTACCTTGCAAAATTTGCCGAAAACGGGCCTGAATTTACCTGCTGGTCCAAAAAATACGACGATCAGGCCAACCCACAGACCAACTTTGCCGCAATCCTTACCTGTTCTGAAGCAGACAAAAACTGTCCCTACATCCCCGGCGCTACCCTCCGTTCCCCAATTAAGTACGAAGACCCAAAGGAGTTTGACGGCACAGCAGACGAACAGAAAGCCTACGACGAACGCTGCCGGCAGATTGCCACGGAGATGTTTTTCTTGATGTCTGAGGTAAAACGCTGAGATGCTGGACGAAATGAACAATTGGGTAGCAACCCAACTATCCCAAAACTCGGGCGTAGGAGCCTATGTATATCTCTTCATTGGTGGTGCCCTCGCGAGCTTGCTCCCTTGCGTTTACCCAGTGTATCCACTCACAGTCAACTTTCTGCGTACCAGGAAAAGTGGCTTGGGTAAGTTTGCCCATCCAATCGCATACTATTTGGGCTTGATAGCCATCTATTTTTCTTTCGGCATCATTGCCTCCCTCACAGGCGGAGCCTTCAACCAACTGCTCAGCTATCCACTAACCAACCTCAGCATTGGCATCTTCCTCTTTTTATTGGCTTTGGCCACGGTAGACTTGCTGCACATTCCCTTTTTCGGGGGAGAGGTGGATTCCAAAAATCAAGGACTCTGGGGCACTGGACTGATGGGCGCTGGAGCAGGACTACTTTCTTCCGCATGTGTGGGCCCAATTGTGGTTAGCGTCCTCGTAGGCATCGCCAGCAACAGCACCGAAATCAACATCCTAACATTAAGCACTGCTTCTGCAAAAATGACCCTATTTGGCATGGGTGTAGGTATTCCGATTTTACTGCTTGGTGTATTTGGCTTAACCCTCCCCAAGAGTGGGAAATGGATGGTGTACATTCAATGGGTGTTTGCAGGTCTCATCGCCTACTTTGCTTATGGCTACCTGCTCAAAGGGCTGAATGGGCTCGGTTTTAACGAGCAAACAGCCTTTTACCTACTTTTAGGCGCAGCAATTTTCCTAACCGGGCTGGTCAACATCCAGTCTAAAGAGCATGCTATTCAGGAGCGAATTTCCAGAGCCAGCTACGGCTTGGCAGCTGCGGTAGGACTGCTCCTGATGAGCAGTTTAGCTCTTTCTCGCTCGATCCCTTTTAAGAGTTCCGCTACCCAAATTACTTCTGAAGCTTCTTTGATAGAGACCAAGGGGGCCCTGAATTGGCATTTGGATAAGGAGGCCGCGTATCAGGAGGCAAAAAAAACAGGCAAGTTAGTTTTTGTAGATTTTCACGCAGATTGGTGTACCAATTGCAAGGCTTTTCAGGAAAAGACCCAAACCGACTCGGCCTTGAATAAGGCGCTACAAAGAACAGTGCTCTACAAAGTATACGATACCTCGTTGGCCTTTGAAGCCTACAAAGCAGATCCTCGATTCCCAGAATTGAAAGTGGGGATTCCATTTTTTATTATCACGGATGCAGCTGGTAATGTATTATACAAAACAAGCGACTACACCCAAACGGATGAGATGATTCTCTTCTTGGATTAGCCCATTACGGTATTTTATTCTCACAAGGCAGGGAAGACCTGTCCGCCGCCGCAGACAGGCACTAACAAATTAGAGAAGTCCTTGGAACCCTGCCTTCGGTAGGCAGGCTTTTCGTTAATTTATTTTTTGGAGTGCAGAGAAAAACCCTTTGCGTCTTCGCGTCCTGCCTGCGGTAGGCAGGCTTTGCGCGCTAACTTCTTTTTTTTCTCGCCAAGAAGGAAAGCCGCAAAGAAATTAGAGAAGCCCTTAGCGCTTTACTGTGAGTTATTTGTTTTTTGGCTCGCAAAGGCGCAGAGACCTGCCTGCGGTAGGCAGGCGCAAAGAAATTGGAGAGAACCTCAGCGACCTACCTGAAGCAGGCAGGCTTTTCGTTAATTTATTTTTTATTTGGCGCGCAGAGGCGCAAAGAAAAAACCCCTTTGCGTCTTTGCGTCTTCGCGTCTTTGCGCGCTACCTTCTTTTTTTTCTCGCTAAGCAGGAAAGACGCAA
>CAMCBC010000042.1 GCA_945872775.1 Spirosoma fluviale
TATTTTGGCCAACATCAATAAGAATGTATTGCTCGATGAGCTAGAGATCTACGCAAGTCTGCTCACGGATCAAGGGCTGCTGCTCTTGAGCGGGTTTTATTCTGAAGACATAGCAGACCTGGTGCAGGCAGCTTCGGCGCAGGGACTCAGTTTAACGATGCAAACCACCAAAGACAACTGGGCGGCTTTGTGTCTTCAAAAAAATTAAGATGGTAGAACTACTTGTCTATTCCCTATTGCTGGTGGCTGTCCTAGGGCATGGATGGGCTGCGGCGCGATGGTACAAAAAAATCCACCAGAACACCCAGCTTACCTTCAGCCAAAAGAATGCCTTGAAGTTAAGGGCCTTGGTTTTCCCCGTAAGTCTTTGGTGGGCTTCTCGAGGGAACCGGAAGGATTAATTTTTCGAACCTTTTTGAGCGAATCACGGTACTAAGAAAGGTCTAGACCCAAGAATTTGGGTTTTACTTCTTAATTACTTGTAATATTACCCTATGGAGTACGTCTGGAAACAAAAGCCTAAAATGGCTCAATTCGCGATTGACAAGTTAAGCAAGGACATCAATGTGAATGCTACCCTTGCCAACATGTTGATCAATAGGGGTGTGGAAAATTTTGATCAGGCCAAAGACTACTTTCGCCCTAGCTTAAACCTCCTGCATGATCCTTTTTTGATGAAAGACATGGATGCTGCAGTGCTTCGAATAGCGAAGGCGGTTAAAAACGAAGAGCACATTTTGGTATATGGGGATTACGATGTGGATGGAACCACAGCCGTAGCCTTGATGTATGAGTTTTTAAAAGGCGTTTACCCTCATGTCGATTTTTACATTCCTGATCGCTACAAGGAAGGCTACGGGATATCCGAACGGGGAGTGCGCCATGCTGCCGAATCGGGGTTCTCACTGGTCATCGCTTTGGACTGTGGCATCAAGTCCATGGACAAGGTGGAATTGGCATCAGCACTTGGGGTGGACTTTATCATTTGTGACCACCATACTCCAGGCGATGAGCTGCCAAAGGCAGTTGCTGTACTGGATCCAAAAAGACAGGATTGCAACTATCCCTACAAGGAATTGAGCGGTTGTGGGGTAGGCTTCAAGTTGATCCAAGCCTATGCCAAAGCGCATCAACTCGAAGAATCTAGCCTCTACAATTATTTGGACTTGGTGGTGGTGAGCATCGCGGCTGACATTGTGCCCATCACAGGGGAAAATCGAATTTTGGCCTATTACGGCTTGGACCGAATCAACAATACTCCGAGACCAGGCCTGAAAGCTTTGATGTTGCTTTCCAAGATTGAGAAGGACATTCAAATTTCAGAAATCGTCTTCAAGATAGGTCCACGGATCAATGCCTCTGGCCGCCTTGAGCATGCCAAGGCATCGGTAGAGTTGCTGATTGCGCCGAATTTGGACGAGGCCATCGAACGAGCCAAGCTAGTAGATGAGGTGAATGCCACCCGGCGCAACTTTGACGAACACATCACGAAGGAGGCCTTTGAAATGCTGGCACTTCAAGAGGACGGAGCACAGTTGAACGCTACGGTACTCTTTAAAGAAGATTGGCACAAAGGCGTAATTGGCATTGTCGCCAGCCGCTGCATCGAAAAATACTACCGTCCTACCATCATCCTGACCGAGTCCAACAACAAGGCTACGGGGAGTGCGCGCTCTGTGGTCGACTTTGATATTTACGAAGCCATCGCCGAATGTGCGGACTTGTTGGATCAGTTTGGTGGGCATAAGTATGCCGCAGGCCTGACCTTGGATGTAAAAAATGTCCCTGCCTTTCAGAAAAAGTTCGAGGAGGTGGTTCGCAGCCGCATAAAAGCCACACACCTGAAGCCGGTGATCGAGATTGATGATGTCTTGCTTTTGGATCAGATCAACTACAAGTTTTACAACATTCTCAAGCAGATGGCTCCTTTTGGGCCGGGCAATTCGGAACCCGTTTTCAGAATTCAAAATGTGTATGCCGAAGAGGTGACAGTACTCAAAGACAAGCACCTGCGCATTAAAATTATGCAGGACGGACAGTTGACTACCCCGGTATGTTTGGGCTTTGGCATGGCTGACCGAGCCAAAGATCCGGACCTCACGACTGTGAATATGCTGCGTGGAAAAATGCGCTTTGATCTTGTGGTGGAACTGCGAGAAAATTTCTTCCGGGACAAAAGTAGTTTGCAACTCTACGTGAAAGACATCAAATTTGACTGATATGATTCTTCGAGCTGAGCACCTCCTAAAAATATACAAAGGCCGATCTGTGGTCAATGACATTTCCGTGCAGGTTTCCCAAGGGGAAATTGTGGGGCTTTTGGGCCCCAACGGAGCTGGAAAGACCACCTCCTTCTACATGATTGTTGGGTTGATTCAGCCCAATTCGGGGAAGATTTTTTTGGAAGATCAGGACATTACCGGCTTGCCGATGTACAAACGGGCTAAGCTGGGGATTGGGTATTTGGCTCAGGAAGCCTCTGTTTTTCGAAAGCTATCCGTAGAAGAAAATATTTTGGCCGTACTGGAGATGACGACACTGACCAAGGTGCAGCAGAAGGAAAAAATGGAAAGTTTACTGGAAGAGTTCAGCTTGACCCACGTACGAAAAAACTTAGGTATGGTCCTTTCTGGAGGGGAGCGTCGCCGTACCGAAATCGCCAGAGCCTTGGCTGTAGACCCTAAATTTGTGCTCTTGGATGAGCCATTTGCTGGCGTTGACCCCATTGCTGTGGAGGAGATCCAAACTATTGTAGCCAAGCTCAAGACCAAAAATATTGGCATTCTAATCACCGACCACAACGTGAATGAAACGCTTTCGATCACGGATCGCGCGTACTTGATGTTTGAAGGGCGCTTGTTGAAGGCAGGAACAGCTGAGGAGCTGGCTGCCGATGAACAGGTGCGTAAGGTGTATTTGGGAACCCAGTTCGAACTGAAACGCAAAACTTTTTCCTAAATGGAAGTGCTCAACAGTTTCATGACCTGGATCTTCAAAAGTAGACTAGGTCAAATCGAAAAGTTTAAGCAGGAGCCTCATTCGGTTCAGCAAACCACACTTTTTGAGTTGCTGGAAGCAGCAAAAGGCACCGAGCTTGGCAGAGCCTACCGCTTTGATAAAATCAAGTCGTATGCGGATTTTGCTGCTGCAGTCCCCATTTTTGACTACGAATCTTTTGCTCCCCATTTAGAGAAAAACATCAAAGGGAAGCAGCAGGTATTCTGGCCTTCGACTATTCAATGGTTTGCCAAATCCTCTGGCACCACTGCAGGACGTAGCAAATACATTCCAGTTTCTAATGAAAGTTTGGAAGAGTGCCATTACAAAGGGGGAAAAGACATGGTGTCACTTTATGTGAGTAATTTCCCCGACACTAAAGTATTTACTGGAAAAAGCCTGACTGTAGGGGGCACGCTTGAAAAAGACCTGCTCCACCCCAAAGGAATTGCGCGTGCTGGGGATGTCTCTGCTGTGATCATGCACAATCTCCCTATTTGGGCACAGTTTATACGCACCCCTTCCCTAGAGACAGCTTTGATGTCGGATTGGGAGGCGAAGATTGAGCGCATGGCTCGGGAGACCATGGATGAAAATGTGACTTCCATCGCGGGGGTCCCTACCTGGACGATCGTCTTGCTTCAACGTATTTTGGAATTGAAAAAAGCCTCCCATATCCTGGACGTCTGGCCCAATCTAGAAGTGTTTTTTCATGGAGCGGTGGCCTTCGGCCCCTATCGAAATTTGTTCAAGGAGCTGATCCCTTCGGAAAAAATGCGGTACATGGAAACTTACAATGCTTCGGAGGGTTTTTTTGGGATGCAGGATCAGCCGGACTCGGATGAGCTCTTGCTCTTGCTTGACTATGGGATTTTTTATGAGTTTATCCCTACCGAGGACTTGGAAAAGGAGCATCCTCGTGTCATTTCCCTGGAAGGGGTAGAGGTAGGAAAAAATTACGCTTTGGTGATTTCCACCAATGGGGGTCTATGGCGTTACAAAATCGGGGATACCATCAAATTTACCAGCACCCTTCCTTACCGGTTTCGAATCTCAGGCAGGACCAAGCATTTCATCAATGCCTTTGGTGAAGAAGTGATTGTGGAAAATGCAGAGGCAGCCATTTCCTATGCCTGCGCACAAACAGGAGCTACGATCACCAATTTTACGGCGGCGCCCATCTACTTTGAGGACAGTCAATCCAAGGGAGCCCATGAATGGGTGGTGGAATTCAAGACTCTGCCTTCAGATTTAGAAGACTTTGCAGATCAATTAGACCAGCACTTGCGGGAGATTAATTCCGATTACGATGCCAAAAGGCACAAAAATCTAGCCTTGCAGCGACTTCAGCTCCATGCCGCCCCGGCAGGTCTTTTTGAGTCTTGGCTCGCCAAAAAAGGGAAGCTTGGAGGGCAACACAAAGTGCCTCGCCTCTCCAATTCTCGAGAATTCATGGAGGAAATTTTGGCAATGCTATCCAAAAACTAAAGGACTTATTTTATGCTGAAGAGTGAATCAATCAAAACTACTTGGTCTGATTTTGTGTTACCATTGGGTTTTTAGGCTCAAAACAATCTTTAGCCTTCTGAACATTACCCATTCCAAAGTCTCTTCCCCTGATCCATGTCTCTTTCTACGCTTTTCGAACAAGCCCAAGAATTTCTTCAGCTGTACTATTTCGAATCCAACTTGGGCGGAGTAGAAAAAAGGCTGGATGAAGTTCAAGCTGAAATTATGCGTTCTGGGACCTATTGCCTAACCGAAGAGGAGCTGAGCTATGGGGCCAAACTTGCCTGGCGCAATAGCAACCGCTGCATGGGGAGACTTTTTTGGAAATCCTTGAAGGTGAGAGACCGTCGAACCTTAACTACTGCCAGGGAGGTATTTGAGGATGCGCTAGAGCATCTCGAATCCGCTACGAATGGAGGGAAGATTCGTGCGACCCTAACAGCTTATCCTACGGAAGAGGAAGGAAACCGAGGTTTTCGAATTTTGAATAAGCAGCTGATCCGGTTTGCAGGGTACACCAAACCAACTGGAGAAGTGATTGGGGATCCAGACTCCTTGGAATTCACCAAATACTGCATGTCCTTGGGCTGGGAGGGTAAAAAAACCGCTTTTGATGTACTTCCGCTGGTCATTCAGCGTGAAGGAGAGCCCGCAAGCTGGTTTGTTATTCCTGAGGAGAAGGTGCTGCGCGTAGCCATTACACATCCAGAATATGCCTGGATGGAAGAACTTGGGCTGCAGTGGTATGCCGTCCCTGTGATCTCCGACATGCGTCTGGAGATCGGGGGCATATCTTTTCCCTGTGCCCCATTTAATGGCTGGTACATGCTTACGGAGATTGCTGCTCGGAACCTTGGGGATGTACAGCGATACAACATGCTACCGGAAATCGCTAAAAAATTGAATTTAGACACGCGGCAGGTAAAGACACTCTGGAAAGACAAGGCGATGCTAGTCCTACAAGAAGCAGTACTCCATTCCTTTCAAGCCAAAGGAGTGACCCTGGTTGATCACCATACTGCCTCTGAGCAGTTTCTAGAATTTTGCAAGCAAGAAGATGCTAAAGGCCGAACGGTACAGGCGGACTGGGCCTGGATTGTGCCTCCTGCCTCAGGTTCAACGCTTGGGGTGTTCCATCAGGAATGGGACAATCAGATCCTGTCTCCTAATTTTCATTACCAGCCTGCTCCTTGGAAACAAGAAGAAGCCGACCACATACCCAATTTTACTGCAGGAAAATGTCCTTTTTCAGCCAACTAACTTCAGGGTAAAGTCTTCGGACTGACCTTTTCCTTTCGGCAAAAAAAGCGTATTTTCACCGATTCCTAATTTTCGCAAAACCATGACCCAACATCCTGCGGTACAGGAAGAATTCCTAGAAATATTTGGAGCCCGAGAGCACAATCTTAAAAACATTGACCTGAAGATCCCGCGAAACAAAGTGGTGGTAGTCACAGGTCTAAGTGGGAGTGGCAAAAGCTCCTTGGCCTTTGATACCATTTATGCAGAGGGTCAACGCAGGTACATGGAGAGTTTTTCGGCTTACGCCCGATCCTTTTTGGGGGGGATGGAGCGTCCCGACGTGGACAAGATCAATGGCCTTTCTCCTGTCATCGCGATTGAGCAAAAGACCACTTCCAAAAATCCACGATCCACGGTAGGTACGGTCACCGAAATCTATGACTTCATGCGTCTGCTCTTTGCTCGTGCGGCAGACGCTTTTTCCTACCATACAGGCAAGCCCATGATCCGACAGACGGAGGATCAAATTTTGGAGCAGCTATTTACCAAGTTTGCAGGCAAGAAATTATACTTATTAGCCCCGGTTGTGAAAGGCCGAAAGGGGCACTACCGAGAGCTTTTTGAACAAGTCCGTAAGCTGGGATTCTCCAAGGTACGCGTAGATGGCGTCGTACTCGAAGTGGCTCCAAAAATGCAGTTGGACCGTTACAAAATCCACGACATTGAGATCGTCATCGACCGCATCGTAGCGGAGGAGGGCGATCGGTTTCGAATTACCCAGTCGCTCAAATCCGCCTTGCAACACGGCAAAGGAGTGTTGATGGTTCGGGAAGAAAGTGGAGAAATCCACTATTTTTCCAAGTACCTGATGGACCCCGAAACGGGCCTTTCCTACGAGGAGCCAGCACCGAATAGCTTTTCTTTTAACTCTCCCTATGGAGCTTGTCCAAGCTGCAACGGCTTGGGTGTAATCGAAGAAATCACACGCGAAAGCATTTTCCCCGATCCGAATTTGAGTATCACTCGTGGTGGGATTGCACCCCTAGGAGAGTACCGGGACATTTGGATTTTCAAAAAGATTGAAGCGCTCCTGAAGCATTACAAATGCAGTTTGAGCACTCCGATCAAAGACCTTCCTGAAGCTGTGGTGGAGGTACTCTTGTATGGGGATAAGATTGAGGTGGCCGTAGATTCGGTGAAGTATCCGGGCACCCAGTGGAATACGACTTTTGAGGGGATCATCAATTTTCTCCAGAAGTACCAAGAGGGTAGCTCCGACAAAATCCAGGAATGGGTGGCGGAGTTTACGATTTCCAAAATCTGCCCAGATTGCCAAGGCTACCGACTCAAAAAGGAGGCGCTACATTTTAAGTTGGACGGAACCCACATCGGGCAGCTTTCGGTGATGGATATCCAAGGGCTCTCAGATTGGTTTGAAGGACTTGAAAGCCGCTTATCCGAGAAACAGCAGCGCATCGGCGCAGAGGTACTCAAAGAAATCCGGAAGCGCATCGGTTTTCTTTTGGACATTGGACTAGACTACCTTTCTTTAAACAGACCCCTCCGAACCCTCTCAGGGGGTGAGGCGCAACGCATTCGCTTGGCCACTCAGATCGGCACGCAGCTGGTCGGGGTACTTTATATTCTCGACGAACCCAGCATTGGTCTCCATCAGCGTGACAATGTGAAATTGATTCAGGCCTTGAAGCGACTTCGAGACTTGGGCAACTCCGTACTGGTGGTGGAACACGACAAGGACATGATGCTGGAGTCTGACTACATCGTCGACATGGGCCCAGGTGCAGGAAGACATGGCGGACATGTGGTGGCATCGGGTACCCCTGCGGAATTGCTGAAGTCAGACTCGGTGACGGCGCGCTACCTGCAAGGCAAAATTGGCTTGGACATTCCTAGCTCCCGAAGGGAAGGAACCGGAGAGCAGTTGGTCTTGAAAGGCGCGCGAGGGAATAATTTGAAAAATGTGACGGTAGCCTTTCCCCTTGGAACCTTGATTGTGGTTACTGGAGTATCGGGTAGTGGGAAGAGTACCTTAATCCACGAGACCTTATTTCCTTTGCTCAATCGGGAGTTTTACAACTCCAAGAAGGAACCCATGCCCTTTGACCGTATTGAGGGGTTGAACCAATTGGACAAAGTAATTGAAGTGGATCAAAGCCCCATTGGTCGAACGCCTAGATCGAATCCTGCTACCTACACGGGCATGTTTTCGGACATTCGCACGCTGTTTACCGAACTTCCTGAGTCCAAGATTCGCGGTTACAAACCGGGAAGATTCTCCTTCAACGTGAAGGGAGGACGCTGTGAGGATTGTGAAGGAGCGGGAATGAAGTTGGTGGAAATGGATTTCCTTCCTGACGTGCACATTCCATGCGAGACCTGCAAGGGGAAGCGGTACAACCGAGAAACGCTGGAGGTCCGCTTTAAAGGAAAATCGATCTCTGATGTCTTGGACATGACGGTGGAGCAGGCGGTAGAATTCTTTGAATTTCAGCCCAAAATCCTTCGTAAGGTCTATACCCTGAGTGAGGTGGGATTGGGGTACATTACACTTGGGCAGCATGCCACGACCCTTTCCGGAGGAGAGGCGCAGCGGGTGAAGTTGGCTACCGAGTTGTCCAAAAAAGACACGGGCAAAACCTTCTACATTCTGGATGAGCCGACCACGGGCCTGCATTTTCAAGACATTGACTTGTTGATGAATGTGCTCCAAAAACTAGTGGATAAGGGCAATACCGTCCTGGTCATTGAGCACAACCTAGATGTGATCAAGGTGGCAGACTACCTGATCGATATGGGGCCTGAGGGAGGCAATAAAGGAGGTACTGTGGTGGTGCAGGGAAGCCCAGAAAAAGTGGCTGCTCATCCAGATAGTCACACCGGAAGATTCTTGAAGCAGGAATTACATCGCTGAAAATAGGCTTAAAATCAAGCCGTTCGCCCTCTTATCAAATTGGGAAGCCTAGCTTGGTTTCCTTGGTTAACTTTGGCACGCATGAACAGGAGCACACTCTATTGGCTATTGCAGGTATTGGGCTGGGGAAGCTTTGCTTTTGTCAATGTGTTTTTTGCTTCCTTATCGGAGGGGATTTCCCCCCTACAAACCTGGGCTTTTGTGGCCTTGGCTGCTTTTTACTTGCTTTCTACCCATGCGTTCCGACTGCTCATCAAATCGTACGGCTGGTTTCGTCTTGGAATCCTTCGTTTGATCGCGCAAGTACTGGTAGCGGTAGGCCTATTGGCGGTAAGCAACGTCTTGGCTCAGGTGCTCATCAATTTGGCTTTTGGTACGCTAAACCCTGGTTTCGATTTTCGGGCATTGGTGATTTCGGTCAACTTGTTTGTGAGTTTTCTCTACTACGGGTTTTGGGTGCTCCTTTATTTTGTCTTCCACTTTTTGGATAATTACAACACCACGCTTCGTTACGAGGCTAAAATCAGTGAGATCCGACTCAATCATTTGAAGAGTCAGCTCAACCCCCATTTTATATTTAATGCCTTAAATTCGGTGCGTGCCTTGGTTGATGAGGACCCTGTCAAAGCAAAATCTGCCATTACCCGAATTTCGAATATGCTTCGTTTTTCCCTGATGCTGGACAAAAAGCAGGTGATAGACCTCGCGGATGAGCTGGCCACGGTGAAGGATTACCTAGCCCTAGAGTCCATCCGTTTTGAAGAGCGCCTGCAGGTAGATTACCAGATTGAAGAGGGAGCCTATGGTTATAAAATACCCCCGATGATGCTTCAGACCATTGTGGAAAATGCCATCAAGCATGGGATATCCAATTTGGTCAAGGGAGGGCTCATTGAAATTAAATGTAGAGAAGGCCTGCAAGACGAACTGTACATTCAGGTAAAAAATAGTGGACAATACGCGCCCTTGCCGGCCAGCAAACGAAAAGAAGAAGAAGGGCACGGGATAGACAATACCCAACAGCGCCTTGCACTCTTGTATGGCGATCAGGCAAGCTTCCGAATCTTCAACGCTGGAGGCCAATTTGTGATTACAGAAATAAAAATTCCGAAACAAAGACTTACTTTAGACTAATTAACTCGATTGATATGAGAGCCCTGGTAATTGATGACGAACGTTTGGCCCGAAAGGAGCTAATCAATTTATTGAATCAACTGGAAACGGTAGAAGTGGTAGGCGAAGCTGTGAATGTGGAAGATGCCAAAGAAAAAATTGATCAACTCCAGCCGGATGTGATTTTTCTAGACATTCAAATGCCTGAAAAAACAGGCTTTGATCTCTTGGAGGAGCTAGACCAACTCCCGCATGTCATCTTTACTACTGCTTACGACGAGTACGCGCTCAAAGCCTTCCAAGTGAATGCCTTGGATTACTTACTCAAGCCGATCGAGCCGAAGCGATTGGAGGATGCCGTGCAAAAGCTTCAAGGAAAAATGGAGGGCATTGCCAAGCGAGAAGGACAGGAAGGACTGGGAAGCCAGAAGAAACTGACCTTAGAGGATCAGGTATTTGTGAAGGATGGAGACCGGTGCTGGTTTGTGCGACTGTCCAATGTGCGCCTTTTTGAGTCAGATGGCAATTACATCAAGGTGTATTTCGACAACTTCAAACCGATGATCCACAAGTCCTTGAATGCCTTGGATGAGCGATTGGACGAGAAATCATTTTTCCGAGCGAGTCGCAAGCACATCATCAACCTAGGCTGGGTGGAGGCCATTGAACCCTGGTTTAACGGTGGATTGGTTGTGACACTCAAAGGAGGAGATCGTATTGAGGTGAGTCGAAGACAGGCTGCCCGATTTAAAGAAATGATGAGTTTGTAAGCTGCCTTCAGCCAAGCATGTTGATCTGGGCTGTACGGACATTTTCAAGGCAAAAAATGGCGCTTGAAGAGTAAAACAACAAATTGGAATCATTTAGCGCTTAAGATGGAACTCAGCAAAGAGACTAAAATTGGAATTATTGGGCTTGGCTCAATGGGACAACCCATTGCGGACAACATCATCAAAGCAGGCTTTCACCTTATTTTTTTTAGCAGGACTAGCAAAACGGTGGATTACTTTAAACCTAAAGCCATCCTTGCATCCTCCCCAGTAGACGTAATCGAACAAGCAGAAATCATTCTTTTCGTCTTGCCCACAGAAAAGGAGGTCAAAGAAATTGTTTCTGATGCAAAAAATAAACTCAGCCAAAAGACCCTGATTAATCTAAGTACGATCGCTCCAAAAAGTGCGGTCAAGCTGCATAAGCTTGTCAAAAAATTTGGAGGGGAATATCTTGAATGTCCGATGTCCGGCTCAAGGAAACCTGCGATAGACGGAACGCTTCTCCTACTTACAGCGGGTGATCCGGAAAAACTAAGTTCCTTGACTAGCTTATTCAGTTCGTTTAGCAGGAAGACAGTTTATTGTGGGGAAATTCCAAATGCATCAAAGATGAAATTGGCCAACAATCTACTGTTGATCACCCTATTTAATGGGCTGATGGAAGCCGTTAATTTTGCAAAACAAATTGGGCTAAGCGAACAGGAATATTTAGACATGATTGATTCAGGGCCAATGGCTAATCCTGTATTCGCGTCCAAACATCAAAAAATTCTAGATGAGGATTACAGTCCGCAAGCACCCCTTCGACTCGTGTACAAGGACTCGCGCTTGATTTGTGACTTGGCCAAAGAACATGAGGTTTCCATCCCATTGTTTTCCAAACATAAAAAACTTTTGAAAAAAGGATTTGAAAGTGGACTGGGCAACCTTGACATTATTTCGATAGTAAAGGAACTAAAGAAAAAATAGATGAATGGGAGAGTGATGCCTCATTTAGGGTTTAGGCTTGCATCGTTGGGCCATATCGTGAGCATAGTTTTTCAATTGAGTTTTGCCCAAAGAGAATACCCAGCTAAATCCTTATTTTTGATCCAAACAAACCTATCTTACTAAAAATGGACTTTCGTAAAATCACCGTTCAGGCCGAAATTTTAGTTGCTAAAAGCAAGGCCTGGGATTATTATACCTTACCCGAGCACATTGTGAATTGGAATTTTGCTTCTGACGAATGGCACTGTCCTCGAGCGAGCAATGAATTGGTAGTTGGCGGAACCTATTCCACTCGAATGGAAGCCAAATTCGGGGAGATTGGGTTTGACTTTGGAGGCATCTATACCGAGGTAAGGCTTCAAGAGGGATTTACTTTCAAGTTGCCCGATGATAGAGAAGTCACAGTAAATTTTTTCGAAAAAGGGGAACATACTCGAGTCAAGGTCATTTTTGATGCCGAGACAGAGAACTCACTCACCCTACAGAAACAAGGTTGGCAGACCATTTTGAACCAGTACAAGAAGTATACTGAAGCCAACTAAAACAGCGCTTCCTCCTATCTAATTCGCTTACAGCAGGTCGTTTGCCAAGTTGGCAAGTTCAGAGCGTTCCCCTTTTTCCAGCTTCACGTGCGCATAGAGCGGATGGTCTTTTACCCGATCGATGAGGTAGGATAGCCCGTTGGATTGTGCGTCGAGGTATGGGGTGTCAATCTGAAAGACATCCCCAGTGAAGATGATCTTCGTATTTTCTCCAGCCCGAGAAATGATGGTTTTGATTTCGTGCGGGGTGAGGTTCTGAGCCTCATCGACGATAAAGAAAATATTGGAAAGAGATCTTCCACGTATGTAAGCAAGGGGCTGGATCACCAGCTTTTCTTGGTTGACGAGCTCGGTGATTTTTTGGTATTCCTTGTCGGTCTCCTTGTATTGGTTTTGGATAAACTTCAAGTTGTCCCAAAGCGGCTCCATGTAAGGATTGAGCTTGGACTTGATGTCTCCTGGAAGGTACCCGATGTCTTTGTTGGACAAGGGGACGATGGGGCGAGCCAAGAAGATTTGTTTGTATTCACGCCGTTGTTCCAAGGCGCCTGCCAGGGCAAGGAGGGTTTTTCCCGTACCTGCCACCCCTTGAATGGATACGAGCTTGATCCGTGGATTTAGGATGGCATGTAGGGCAAAAGTTTGCTCTGCATTGCGGGGCTTGACGTTGTATGCTAATTGTTTGTCTACACGGGTGAGGACATTTTCATCGGAATTGTAGTAGGCGAGTACCGAATTTTTTTGACTCTTTAAAATGTAAAAGGCATTTGCTTTTCGCTTTCGATTTCCAAGGATCACTTTCGCCTCAATAGATCCGCGCTCATACAAGGTGTTTATGGCTTGTGGATCTAGGTCTTCTAAAAGGTATTTGCCTGTATTTTCTAGTTCAACAATGTTTTTGATCTTCCCTGTTTCGTAATCCTCGGCAAGGATATCCAACGATTTTGCCTTTAGGCGGAGGTTGATGTCTTTGGAAACCAGGATGACTTTACGGTCCTTCTCATGCTGCTTGAGGTAGAGTGCAGCATTTAGGATCTTGTGGTCGTTCTTTTCCTCCCCAAAAATGACATTGGCATTCAGGTTGTTGTCCGGGTTCATCAAAACTTTGAAGTTTCCCTTTGTTTTTCCATTGAGGGGTGTCCACTCGTGGATCATGTGATCTTGAGACAGTTTATCTAGCAGTCGGATAAACTCCCGGGCTTCAAAATTTTTGGTGTCGTTGCCTTTTTTGAATTGGTCCAGCTCCTCCAGTACGGTGATCGGGATGACCACGTCGTGCTCAGCAAAGTTCATGATGGAGTTGTGGGTGTACAGGATAACGGAAGTATCAAGAACAAAGATTTTCCGATCTTTATCGGATTTGGCTTTAGGCATCTGGAGGAAAAGTATAGGGGTGAATGCTCCTAAAATTTAGAAAAATATCCCCAGCTCTCTGCTAGTTTCCACAATAATTTATGGTTAAGAAATTTGACGAGTAGACTAATGAATTGACTATCAATTGGATAATCAATCGTTGACAGACCACGATCCACCGCTGATTGCAGTCTTAGTACGATTTGACTCATTAATTACGATTGGCTGCCGACTGTCGACTGTGAACCGTTGACAAAATTCAATTGGCTGCCGACTGTCGACTGTCAACCGTTGACTAATTTGACCTTATGCCAAAAACCAGGGTTTAGCGATTAGTCGAGTAATGCTCGGATGTCGTCATTGTCTAGGCTCTTCATAAAGCTTTCTTCATTGCTGATGAGCTCCCCTGCCAGGGCCAGTTTGCGGTCTTGAAGGGCCATGATTTTTTCTTCTACCGATCCACGGCTGATAAACTTATAGATGATCACCTTGTTTTCTTGGCCAATGCGGTGAGCCCGGTCGATGGCTTGAGCTTCAACGGCTGGATTCCACCATGGGTCAAGTAGAAATACATATTCTGCCTTGGTCAAGTTGAGGCCAACCCCACCCGCTTTGAGCGAAATCAAAAACACCTTGCAGGTATCGTCCGTCTGGAATTTTTCTACCTGCGCCTGTCGGTCTCGAGTCGCGCCATCCAAGTAGGCATAAGGGATATTTTCCCGATCTAGAAACTCCCGAACGATGGATAGGTGGCGCACAAACTGACTAAATACGAGCACCTTGTGATTTTCGGAAATGGTCTCCTGCAGCATGTAGGTAATGTCCTCCAGCTTTCCAGATTCCCCGGTATAGTCCTCGCGCACCAACTTGGGATGGTTGGCAATCTGCCGTAGCTGAGTCAAGCCTCGTAGCAAGGTAAACTGCTGGCTTCCTCTACCGGCGCCTGCCAGTTCTTCAATGATTTTTTCGCGGTAGTAGCTTTTTACCTCCTCATACACCTTTTCCTGTGCGGCAGTCATGTCCGAATATTTGATGTTGGTGATTTTTTCGGGCAAATCTTTGGCCACCTGAGATTTCAGTCGGCGAAGGATAAAGGGCTTGATCATCGCATGTAAGCGGGAGGCTTTTTCCTTGTCGTGCTGCTTTTCGATGGGATGCAGAAACTGCTTTTTGAAAATCAGTTGGTTACCCAAAAGCCCTGGATTCACAAAGTTCATCTGGGACCACAGGTCCATGGTTCCGTTTTCTACAGGGGTACCTGTAAGAATCAGTCGGCGCTTACTTTTCAGTTTATTGACAGCTGTCGCAATGTTGGAACTAGGGTTTTTGATCGCCTGCGACTCATCCAAGATGACATAGTTGAAGTAAAACTCGCTGAGTTGGTCAATGTCCATCCGCACGATGCCATAGGAAGTGAGCACTACATCGTAGCCTCGAAATTTCCATGGATCCTTGTCGCGCTGGGTTCCAGAATACACCAATATATTTAGATCAGGGGCAAATTTTCTTGCTTCCAATTCCCAGTTGTAAATCAAAGAGGTAGGCATCACCAAAAGGGAGGCAAAGCCAGGGTTTTCCTCCTTTTCATAAGCAAGGAGCGCTAGCGTTTGAACCGTTTTACCCAGACCCATGTCATCGGCAAGACATCCTCCAAACTGGTATTCGTTCAGGAATCGCAGCCAATTGTAACCCGCGTTCTGGTAAGGGCGGAGTGAACCTTTGAAAGTAGTGGGAAGGGCATAGTCGTCAATGGCGTCAAAGTTGCGAAGGCGCTCCAGCTTCAAGCTGAGGTTGAGGCGAATCAGCTCCCCGTTTTGCAGCTCGCGTGCAAAGGCCAGGTGATGTTTGCGAAGCACCAATTCCTCTGCGCTGCGTTCTTCGATAAAGTTAAAAAGCTCTGAATAGTTGACAAACCAGGAGGCTGGGATCACCGCGATTTCTCCGTTTGGAAGTTCAAACTCGTGCTTTCCTTGGATGAGGAGCTTTCGTAGTTTGGCAAAGGGGACCAGGTAAATTCCGAACTTGATAAGTGCCTTTACATCAAACCAATCGATATTTTCATTGACTTCAATCGTAATTTGGGCTTTGCCAATATGGTAGGTCTTACCGTTTAGTCCACCTTTTTGAACGATTTTGATTTTGTTTTCACGGAGGTAGTCCTCCTGATTTCCTAGCCACTCAAAAGCTTGTGTTTTGGGCATCGCGGTCTTGCCATGCATAAATTCCAGCCCTTTTTTCTTCAGGATGGTCAGGTAGCGCTCCTCCAATTTGGTGGTACGCACTGTTTTGAAAAAAGTAAAGTTGCCGTCTTTTTCCTCATAGCGGCAGGAGTTGCCACTGCCCTCTCCCCCATGGAGGAGGGTTCCAAAATCAAATTCCCCGTACTTAAACCGAGGTTCTAGAACAATAATATCCTCTGAGGGGAGGGAAATTTCATCGCCAAACAAGGTTTCTACTGGTACACCTCCCGGTAAGCCGCTGACAGTCAATAAGGCTTCTGGAGTCCCCTGTTCGGTGTGAATATCAAAGCCTTTGGCCACTACCTCAAATTGAGTGATCAAGGAATTGACAAATTTGCGGTAATATTCGGGCTCGAATTTCCGCTCGATTAGGATGGCATTTTTAGTGAGGAAGGGTTGTAATTTTTTACCGTCAATTCCCTTTTCAAAGTGAAATAGCTGTTGGTTGACAATCAACCATGCAGGGTCCTTGCAAATCAAGTAACCTCCTTTGTGTTGCCAAGCGAGTTTTTGTCCTTGAAATCTGATTATTGGATAATACTGGGTATTGAACTCTCCTTTGTCAAAGTGAAAATGAATGGTAGCGGGTTCGGTTTGAATACTAATTTCTCTACCAGAAGGGTTGCCGTCGGAGGCGGTTTCAAATAGGCGCTTGCCTCCGAGTAGGGATAGGATTTTAGCACGTTTGATTTCTAGGTTTTTGAAAAGTAACTCCTGGATGGTAGGGTCGGCAGTCTTGGGATCAAAGATTTTTTGGAGAAATTCCTTGGGCTTCAAATTCCCTTTTTTCATGTAAGGCTTGACCACCACATCTTGTTGTATGCTGTCCATCAGCCGGATCAACTCGTAATCTTGTTCGTCAAGACCCGAATCAAACTCCCGTGCATTGGCAGAACTAATGTTTTGATAGGCATAGGTCAGTCGGCCTTTATCATCTAGAGGAACTACGTAAGACTCAAAAAGTAGCCCCAAGTACTCATGACTGAATATGGAATAAATGAGCTGAAAAGGCTGATCTGGATCAACAATCATACGTATTTAAAAAAACTATATATATACTACAAACTATAAGTCGCTTCTTTTGCTTCCTGTTTAGGATACTTTATTGATACACGAAAAGGAAAATTACGGATAAAAAGAGATTAATTTGTCGTTTTTACTGATTTTTTTGAAGAAAAAAAAGAGAGACCTTTGAGTCTCTCTTTTTAATGAATCGGGCTGCTGTCCCGGTTATTCTTCGATTTCTTCTTGGGGTTTGGCAGGTGCCTTAGGGCTTGCGTCAGGAAAAAACCGATTTTGAAATAGAAGGATGATGCCTACTCCTATAAATATGGAAGCATCCGCCACATTGAAAATGGGCCATAAGGCGGTATATCCACCTCCCCATAGTGGTACCCATTCAGGGATGTATCCTTCCCATATGTCAAAGTAAAACATGTCCACTACCTGCCCATGAAACCAGGGGGTTGGGGCATTGTAGGGGGCATTGTCCAACCATACGCCATAGAATACCGAGTCCACCAAGTTGCCAATGGCACCTCCCAGGATCAAGGCAATACAAAAGGTATAGCCCACATGTGTTTTTTGCTTGATGAGGTAGTAGAGGTAATAGCCTATGCCAAACATCGCTACCAAACGGAAGGAGGTGAGGATCATTTTTCCGTATTCTGAACCGAGCTCCATCCCAAAAGCCATTCCTGGATTGGTGGTGTAATGCAACTTAAACCAATCCCCAAAAATTTGGATTTGCCCAGGACTTCCAAAGTCCATTTGGAAATGCACCCACATTTTGGTGGCTTGATCTAAAGCGATTACCAAGAATGCAATACCGAAATACTTGAGATAATTATTCATGTCCTACAGCTTATGCCTTTAGTAGTTGTACTGCCAATTCAAATTCATCCATGTCCAAAACGGTCTGCTCTCCAGCGATGTTGCCTACAGAAAGTGAAATTGCCTGTGTTTCTTCTTGAATATAGGATCCAAATTTGGTAATTGCAGCACTCACTTCCGCATTGGAATCTGCTACGAGCAGCTTGATTTTATCCTGCACCTCCAGACCTAAGTCCTTACGGAGGTTTTGGATGCGGTTGACCAAATCTCTAGCGATACCTTCCTGCTTCAACTCT
>CAMCBC010000043.1 GCA_945872775.1 Spirosoma fluviale
GGGCTTCAGGAAGGGCAATTGGTGGAGCATCCTAAATTTGGATTTGGTAAGGTTCAAAAAATTGAAACCGAAGGACTTAACAAAAAGGCCAGCATTCAATTTGAACATTTTGGGGAGAAAACTTTATTGCTTAGCTTTGCCAAGCTCAGAATTATAGACTAATCCCGCATACGCCTACCATTGCTGTTTTTTTGTTACCTTATACAAGGCAAAAATAGGAGGCGTCATGGAGCATAACGATTCAGATAAACAACAACTTATTTTGAAAGAATACGGAAAGAATATCCAACAACTGGTTCAGCATGTAATTGGCATTGAAGATCGGGAACGACGTACACAAAGCGCACATACCATTGTGGAAATCATCAAGCAGCTCAATCCTTCCTTGAGACAGGAAAATGACCAGAAGCTTTGGGATGACTTGTACATCATGTCCAATTTTACCTTAGACATCGACGGTCCCTATCCCATGCCCGAAAAGGAATTGCTGGGTAAAAAACCTCCCCATATTGGCTACCCAAAAGGTCAAATCAAGTTTAAGCACTACGGCAGAAACATTGAGAAGCTGATCGAAAAAGCCATTGATATCGAAAACGACGAAGACCAGGAAAATGCAATTATCTACATCGGACAGCTGATGCGGAGTTTCCATTCCACCTGGAACAGGGATAATTTTGACGACAACATCATCCTAGACGACATCAAAACACTTTCCAAAGGCAAGCTTCACATCGACTTGGAAAAAGTTCAAGAAAATGCCCTCTTTGAATCGAATACACGGAGAGATTTTAAGATTCCACACCAAGAGGAAGAGCATTCTGGCAAAAAGAAAAATAACCACGGGAAAAAATTCCGTCCTGCCCACAAAAAACGCAGATAAACACATGGCCTCTTTTAAAGTAGAAGGTGGACACCGCCTCAAAGGAGAAATCATTCCGCAGGGAGCAAAAAACGAAGCACTTCAAATACTTTGTGCTGTACTCTTAACCGCTGAAAAGGTTACCATCCACAAAATCCCAAATATCCGGGATGTCAACAAGCTCATCGAACTCCTTTCAGACATGGGAGTAAAGGTGCAGAAGCTAGGACCCGAGTCCTATACCTTCCAGGCCGATGCCGTGAACTTGGATTACCTTGAGACGCAAGATTTTCTCAACAAAGCCTCCGCTCTCCGCGGTTCGGTGATGATTCTTGGTCCTTTGTTGACTCGCTTCGGTACTGGAAAACTTTCTAAACCAGGAGGAGACAAAATCGGTCGCCGCCGCATGGATACCCACTTTTTTGGCTTTCAAAAGCTTGGGGCTGAGTTTCACTACGATGCAAAAAATGAGATCTTCCACATCGATGGAAAGCACCTGAAAGGAACTTACATGCTCCTCGATGAGGCATCCGTAACCGGAACTGCCAACATCGTCATGGCTGCAGTAATGGCCGAAGGCAAGACCACCATTTACAATGCTGCCTGCGAACCCTATTTGCAGCAGCTCTGCGATATGCTCAACCGCATGGGTGCACAGATTACCGGTGTGGGTTCGAATTTGCTACACATCGAAGGCGTAAAAGTACTCGGTGGCACTACACATACGCTACTTCCAGACATGATCGAAATCGGCTCCTTTATCGGGATGGCCGCCATGACGCAGTCTGAAATCACTATCAAAGACTGTCAAATTCATCGCCTAGGCATCATCCCAGATACCTTCCGTCGCATGGGTATCCAACTCGAGTTTAGAGGAGACGACATCTTTATCCCAGAGCAAAAGCACTACGAGATCGAGACCTTCATCGACGGATCTATCCTTACAGTAGCAGATCAGATTTGGCCCGGCTTCACGCCTGACCTCCTATCCATTATTTTGGTGACCGCTACGCAAGCCAAAGGAACCGTGCTGGTGCACCAAAAAATGTTTGAATCTCGCCTCTTCTTCGTGGACAAATTGATTGACATGGGTGCTCAAATCATCCTTTGCGATCCGCACCGCGCTACAGTCATCGGATTGGATCGCAAGTACCCACTTCGAGGCATCAAGATGACCTCACCAGACATCCGTGCAGGGGTATCCCTCTTGATTGCGGCTATGTCTGCCAACGGGACTTCGGTAATTGACAACATCGAACAAATCGACCGCGGCTACCAAAACATAGACGAGCGTCTGAATGCCTTAGGTGCTAAAATCACTAGAATTGACTAAAATCGCCGTTTAATAAAGCTTTCCCATCCCCTTGGTTCCAAATCAAGGGGATTTTTTATGCCTCAATCTACTTTTTCATTCCATCCCGCTCATCCATTTTCCAGATTTTTTGGTAACTTCTTGGCCAATTCAAAGAACCCATTTAAGCTCATGACCAAAAAGAAACTCCGAAGCCAGGAATGGTACGGCAGAACCGGTAAAGACGGATTTATCTACCGGTCCTGGATGAAAAACCAAGGACTCCCCCATCACCTTTTTGAAGGCGAAAAGCCGGTGATCGGCATCTGCAACACCTGGTCCGAGCTGACCCCCTGCAATGCACACTTCCGTGATTTAGCTGAAGCACTAAAGCGCGGCATCTGGGAAGCAGGCGGATTTCCATTGGAGTTTCCCGTCATGTCCCTCGGAGAATGCTCCATTAAGCCTACCGCGATGCTCTTCCGAAATCTTGCCTCAATGGACGTGGAAGAGAGCATCCGCGCCAATCCCATGGATGGCGTCATCCTGATGTGTGGCTGCGACAAAACCACCCCTTCTTTAGTGATGGGTGCTGCCTCAGTCAACCTCCCCACCCTTGTACTTTCTGGCGGTCCCATGCTTGTGGGTCGATTCAAAGGCAAAAAAATAGGCACTTCTGATATTTGGCGCTTTGCCGAAGATTTTAAACTCGGCAAACTCTCACAAGAGGAATTTATCGAAGCAGAAGCGGCCATGTCCCGATCTGTAGGGCACTGCGCTCCTATGGGCACTGCCTCCACCATGGCCGCTATGGTTGAAGCCTTGGGGCTAGCACTCCCAGACAATGCCACCATCCCTGCCGCAGATTCCCGACGCAAAGTTATGGCTCATATGGCGGGAATGCGCATCGTCGAAATGGTCAAGGAAGACATGACCATGGATAAGATCCTTACCCGCAAGGCCTTTGAAAATTCCATCATGGTCAATGCCGCCGTCGGAGGATCCACCAATTACATACTTCACCTGATCGCCATCGCCAAACGAATAGGCGTTCCCTTGGACCTGGCTGACTTTGATGAGTTTTCTTCTCGGATTCCACTCATCGCCAATGTGCAGCCTTCTGGCGAACATTGGGTAGAAGACCTTTTTTATGCAGGCGGACTGCCTGCAGTCATGAAGGAGATCGAAAAACACCTCCATACCGATGCGCTTACTGTCAATGGTAAGACTCTAGGTGAAAACATAGCCAAAGCCGAGTGCTGGGATAGAAACCTGATTGGTACCTTCGAAAATCCCATCAAACCGGAGTCTGGCATCGCAGTACTGAAGGGCAACCTTTGCCCCAATGGCGCTGTACTGAAGCCTTCCGCGGCTACTCCTAGCTTATTGACCCATACCGGTAGGGCAGTGGTATTTGAAGACATTGACGACTACAAAGCACGAGTAGACGACCCCAACCTGGATATTGACGAAACCTGTGTGATGGTCTTGAAAAAAGTAGGACCCAAAGGATACCCAGGCATGCCCGAAGTGGGTAACATGGGGCTACCCAAAAAATTGCTGGAAAAGGGCGTCAAAGACATGGTTCGGATTTCAGATGGGCGCATGAGTGGAACGGGCTTTGGTACTGTGGTGCTTCACGTCTCCCCTGAGTCCGCAATCGGTGGGCCACTAGCACTGGTAAAGAATGGAGATAGGATCGCATTGGACGTCCCCAACCGCAGCCTGAACCTGCTAATCTCGGAAGAGGAATTTGCAACAAGAAGAGCCGCATTTTCTCCAAGCCCCCTTCCTTACGACAGAGGCTATGTCAATTTGTTTCTCGACAAGGTCAACCAAGCACACGAAGGGGTAGACTTCGATTTTCTCCAAGGAAGTTCGGGGCCCGAAGTAAAACGAGATTCCCACTAGTTTTTATCCATGAATAGAATTGGCCACCTGAAGGCGAACCCTCACTAAAAGAATATGACCAAAGTAGCACTCATCACAGGAGCAGGACAAGGGATAGGTCTCGCCATTGCCAGAAAATTGCTGGAAGAGGGTTCCCACATTCTCCTGAATGACCTCGAAAAAAGCCTAACCCAGGAGGCTGTAGCCCAGCTTTCCCGTTTGGGTAAAGGATCGGTCATCGGCTGCTCCGGAGATGCCGCAGATCCAGAGGTCATTGAAGAGATGCTTGACCTTGCGGTCAAAAATTACGGCACCATCGACCAGCTGGTATGCAATGCGGGCATCACGCTATTTGGTAACTTCTTGGACTACGGAAGGGAAGATTTTATGGAAGTGGCCCGGGTCAATCAGTCAGGAACTTTCTTCCTCACCCAGGCAGTGGCTCGGCTAATGAAATCTCAAGAAAAAGGGGGAGCAATCCTGTTCACCTCTTCCGTGACCGCCCACCAAAGTCATGAGAATTTGGCTGCCTACGCCATGAGCAAGGCAGCTATCGAGATGCTCGCAAAAAATCTGGTACTTGAACTTGCACCCTTGGGCATCCGCATCAACACCATCGCCCCAGGAGCGACGCTGACGGAACGAACCACTTCGGACCCTAACTATGCAGCAACTTGGTCGAAGATCACGCCGCTAGCACGGCCAGCATTTCCAGAAGATATTGCAGCGGCAGCAGCCTTTCTTCTCTCGGATGGCGCCCGACACATCACCGGGCAAACCCTAATCATTGATGGGGGATGGACCGCAATCAGCCCTTCTCCTTATGCCTAATTCAGCAAACCAATTTGCTCCAGCACCTCCACCCTGGACCCTGCATGGGGAAGGAATTATCTTAATCTACAGCTTCAAAAAATCCTGGGTGAAAAGCAAGGCCAATCTCCCTGCCGAGCTTCAAGGTCAATTTAAAGGAGGCTTCGGCTATGTGATGCTGGTGGATTACAGCAGCTCCCCAGTAGGCCCCTACCACGAGCTGCTTTTTATCCCAGGTCAGTTTGGGGAAAAGAAATTTCAATCCATTACACGCATTTTGGTAAGTTCCGAAGCAAGCACCGACCAGGGTAGAAAAAACTGGGGCATCCCCAAGGAGACAGCCACCTTTCATTGGGAAAAAGAATCGGGGAAAGACCACATTCGCGTGGAGCTGGAGGGTAAAATGATACTCGACACAGAAATCAGCCATGGGGGAATCCCCTTTCCCATCAGCACCGCCCTCCTTCCGCTGCGCCTGAAGCAGACGCTGGATGAAAAAACTTATTTGACGCTCCCCAAAGGACGCGGCTGGGGCAAATTGGCCCGAGTGAAACGCATGCAGGTAGATCCGCAGCTTTTTCCAGACCTGGAAGGCATACAACCCTTGGTTGCCCTAAAGGTCAATCCTTTTTCTATCGACTTCCCAGTACCTACCCTCCTGCCCAATCATGAATAGCTTCAAGGACGCACAGGTCATCGTCACAGGTGCAGGATCTGGCATTGGCCGAGAGCTGGTTCGTCAACTCTACCCACAAACTCAAAAGATTTTGGCCGTTGATTGGCTACCGCAAGCGTTAGAATCCCTTCAAAAGGAATTTCCAAAGCTCAATACTTTGTGTGCAGACTTAAGCCTCAAGGAAGGAAACGGTACCATTTTGGCCTGGGTGCATGCCCACTGGACGCATGTGGATGTTTGCTTTGCAAATGCTGGCAAGGCAGAATATGGAGAAGCATCCTTTCAAAATTGGAAGGAGATGGATCGCCTATTTCAGCTTAATGTGCACTCCCCCATTCAACTTGGGATGGCCTTGAAACAAGCATTTCCTAACCATGACTTGCGCCATGTGATCACCTGTTCCGCGATCGCCCATTGGTCCATTCCAGGCTACAGCCTGTACGGCAGCACCAAGGCCGCAATCCTGCAATGGGCCGAATCGCTCTGGGCAGAACGGGCAGGTGATTGGTTGACCCTGGTATTTCCGATAGCTACCGCGACCTCTTTTTTCGATGCTGCAGGCCCCAATATTCCAAAAGCATTTCCAATCCAAACTCCAGAAGAGGTTGCTACAGCCATACTCGTAGGCACTGCCAAAGGGAAAAAGAAAATTTTTCCCTCCACCCTCTTTCGAAGCCTCCTATTCTTGAACCGATTTCTCTTTTTCGTCCAGCCTTTGGCACAACTCCTTGAATACAACAAATTCAAAAATTGGCTTTCCAAATCCACTTCCTGAAACATTTTCTCTTCTTCGCTATGAAAAATCTACTCCTCAGCCTATCGGTTCTTGCCCTATTGGCCTCCTGTCAGCAACGTGAAACCCTTCCAGATACCCTCCCCATGCAGGTGGCCAAGGCTTACGGCTTTGAAAACTGGGATCAGGTCAAGTCCATTGGCTACACCTGGAATGTGCAGCGAGATTCTGCCACGGTGGTGTCCCGAACTTGGAAATGGAACATCCAAGACAGCACCGTATCTTATGCTGAAGCAGATACCAGCTTTACCTACAGCCTGGTAGCAGACTCCCTTCCGAAGCAAGACGGTGCCTTTATCAACGACAAGTACTGGGCACTGATGCCCTTCCAGTTGGCCTGGGACAAAGGCTACACCTACGAAGTCACCGAAAAGGCAAGCAGCCCCATCCAAGGACTTCCTGCTACCAAGTTGAGCATCCTATATGGTGCTGAAGGAGGCTATACCCCAGGGGATGCTTACGATCTGTACCTCGATTCAGCGCACAAAATCCTAGAATGGACCTTCCGCAAAGGGAATGCTCCCGAGGGCCGTACCTGGACCTGGGAAAAGGCAGTGCCCTACGGCCCGATTCAAATCAGTTTGGAACACAAGGATGCCGCAGGCAAGCGCTTCATTTGGCTGACCGATGTAACCGTGGAGTAAGTCCCAACTACTACACTCCACATTGAACCTCAATTCCACTTTGACATGAAAAAATCAACTCCTCGTCGTCAATTTCTCTTGCAAACGGGAGCCCTCCTTGGCGCGGGCCTCATAGCAAACCCCTTTTCGAGTTGGGCAGGCCCCTTCCAAAAATCCTGGACGGTTGGCGAGATCATGGACCTGTTTATTTCCCAGGTGCCCAAAGCTCCTTTTGCACAGACGGTGGATACGATCAAAATTGGATCGAGAGAAATGGTGGTCACTGGGATCGTCACCACCATGTTTCCCAGCATCGCGATCATCAAAAAGGCGATTGAGTTGAAGGCCAACCTGATTATTCCCCACGAACCTACGTTTTACTCGGGTCAGGACGAGACCGACTACCTCCAAAACGACCCCGTCTTCCGTGGCAAATACGACCTGCTCGCCGAGAATAAGTTGACCATCTGGAGAAACCACGACTATGTGCACCGCATGCAAGACGATGGGGTACGAGTAGGCGTGGTGGAAGAACTGGGTTGGCAGGCCTACTATACCCCTGGAAGCCCAATCTTGCAGATTCCGACCACTTCCCTTAGGTCAGTCATCGACCACATCAAAACCCGAATGAAGGTGCCGGCGATGCGCTTTGTGGGCGATCTAGATCAACCCTGCTCCAAGGTGCTCCTCCTGCCTGGTGCTGTAGGTGGAAAAACCCAAATCACCCGAATTCAAGAACACCGTCCCGATGTGCTGATCTGTGGGGAATCCAACGAATGGGAAACTCCCGAATACGTCAAAACCGCCCAAGAACTCGGCATGAAGCTTTCTATGGTAGAAATCGGCCACTCTGCCAGCGAAGAAGGAGGCTCAGAATTTGTGAAAAATTGGTTGGAAACCCATGTTCCAGGCGTTCCGGTCTACCACATTCCTTCTGGCAATTCCCTGTCGGTTTACTAACTTTAGCCTTACAACCCCACTTAATTTCCTTTCCATGAAACGCATTTTTCTCGCTCTTCTCCTTGCCATTTCCCCCTTCCTCACCTTTGCACAGCAGAAGCTGAGCGCCGAAGAAAAAAAACTGCTGGAGCGCATCGATAAAAATTACCAGGAAACGGTAGCACTCTTGGAGGAGGTGGTCAACATCAACTCGGGCTCCCTCAATCTAGAAGGTGTGCGGGAAGTGGGCCGCATTTTTGAGCGGGAGTTTCAAAAAATTGGATTTCAAACCGAATGGGTAGACGTCCCTGCAGAAGTGAAGCGCGCAGGACATTTTGTAGCTACGCGAACAGGTACAAAAGGAAAAAAACTATTCCTGATTGGCCACCTGGATACCGTGTTTGAAAAGGACATGCCCTTTACCCCCTTCACTTGGCTCAATGACAGCACCGCCACCGGCCAGGGTGCTAACGACATGAAAGGAGGAGACATACTCGTGCTTGCCAGCCTCAAAGCCCTAGACGAGCTCGGCTACTTGAAGGACCGAACCATCACTGTGTATTTCAATGGAGACGAGGAAAGTACCGGCAACGGGGCATTGTCTAGAAAAGATTTCATCGCTCGCGCCAAAGCGCATGACATTGCCTTGGCTTACGAAACCGCTCAGGGTTTTGGCGGAGCCACCGTAGCTAGACGAGGCGCTTCTGGCTGGACCTTGAAAACCAGCGGAAAGCAAGGGCACTCCAGTGGAGTATTTAGCCAAAATGCTGGCTATGGAGCCATCTACGAAGCTGCGCGAATCTTAAACGAATTTAGAGAAGCCCTTGCAGGGGAAAAGTATTTAACCTTCAACCCAGGTCAAATCGTCGGCGGATCGGATGTCAACATCAACTCGAGCACAGGTGCTGGTAGCTCCCTTGGAAAAACCAATATTGTGGCACGTGAAACCATCGTCACTGGAGATTTGCGCTTTTTGGGAGAGGCACAAAAAGAAGCAGCGCGCGCTAAAATGCGGGAAATCGTCGCCAAAAACCTCCACCTAACCGACGCGGAAATTACCTTCTCCGATGGTATTCCTTCGATGGAACCTACTCCCGGCAACTATGCGCTAGCCGAAACGCTCAGCCTTGTTAGCCAAGACCTGGGCTATGGTCCTGTGAAGCCAGGGGATCCGGGTAGCCGCGGTGCAGGAGACATCTCCTTTGTTGCTTCTTTCATGGACAGTTTGGATGGACTAGGTGCATCCGGTTCTGGAGCCCATGCTCCTGGAGAAACCATCAACATGAAGCAATTTCCTTCCTTGATCAAACGGAATACACTTCTCTTGTACCGTCTGACCCGATAAGTTGATGAAAAAAATAGTCCTCCCCGCCCTTTTGGCCTTGATCCTATTATCCAGCCAAACTCCCAAAACTGCAGATCCCAAGCCCATGCCGCCCAAGAAAATTATCGTTTACCAAGTATTCACTCGACTTTTTGGCAACACGAACACCAGCAACATTCCTTGGGGCACCAAGGAACAAAATGGGGTGGGCAAGTTTAACGACTTTACGGATGCCGCTTTGGCAGAAATCAAAAAATTGGGCGTATCCCATGTCTGGTACACCGGCGTACCACATCACGGGGTAATCGGCGATTTTCCGGAAATTGGGGTCAAATCAGATGATCCAGACGTGATCAAAGGACGTGCAGGATCTCCCTATGCGGTGCGGGACTACTACCAGGTCAATCCAGATCTTGCCGTAGATGTCACCCGCCGCATGGAAGAATTTGAAGCGCTGATTGCTCGTACACATGCCCAAGAAATGCAGGTGATCATTGACATCGTGCCCAACCACGTGTCCCGTCATTACGAAGGAAAAAACAATCCCAAAGGAGTTCAGGATTTCGGTGCTGGAGACGACAAGACAGTAGCTTACCACAAGGACAACAACTTCTACTACCTGCCAGGCAAGGCTTTTCAAGTTCCTGCTCCCAAAAATGGCTACCAGCCCTTGGGCGGTGCGGCACATCCCTTGAGCGATGGAAAGTTTGATGAATTTCCAGCCAAATGGACCGGCAATGGATCCCGAAAGGCACAGCCCGACTTCTACGATTGGTACGAGACCGTCAAAATAAACTACGGAGTCAGCCCAGATGGGATCAAGGACTTTGTGGCCCTTCCTGAAGAAGCCTCCACACTTGATATCCAAGCGCATTTCGCTTTTTGGAAAGGAAAAGAAGTACCCGATTCCTGGATCAAGTTTAAGGACATCACCCAATTCTGGTTGAGCAAGGGAGTGGATGGCTTCCGATTTGACATGGCGGAGATGGTCCCTGTCGAGTTCTGGTCCTACCTCAACTCCCACATCAAAAACACAAATCCCGATGCTTTCCTTTTGGCGGAGGTGTACAACCCAAGTCTCTACCGCGACTACATCCAGAAGGGAAAGATGGATTACCTCTACGACAAGGTAGAGCTCTACGACACGCTGAAGCACATCATCCGAGGCCATGGCTCCACGGACAATTTGGTGCCAATCCTACAAGGCTTGTCGGACATCGAGCACCACATGCTGCACTTCCTCGAAAACCACGACGAGCAGCGGATTGCAAGTCTAGAATTTGCAGGCAATCCTTGGAAAGCACTCCCGGCAATGGTGGTCTCGGCCACAAGCACTACCGCACCGACGATGATTTACTTTGGACAGGAAGTGGGTGAGCCTGGCGCCGAAATGGCCGGCTTTGGACAGCCCAGTCGCACTTCCATGTTTGATTACATTGGCGTTCCTCAGCACCAGAAATGGGTAAATGGAGGAAAGTTTGACGGAGGGCAACTTTCAGATAATGAAAAAGCGCTGCGTAACTACTATTCAGAGGTGCTCAACTTTACAAGGAACAGTTCCGCGCTGATGGGGGCCCATCAGGACCTACACCGCTACAACAGATCAAAAAACCCAGCCTACACTGACAAAACCTTTGCCTTTGCCCGCTGGGACAAGGATCAAAAGTTACTTGTCGTGACCAACTTTGATGAACACCAATCCTTGAATACCGTCCTCCACCTTTCCCCTGAGCTCTTGAAAGCCTGGAATTTGAAGCCAGGAACCCGAGAATTGAAGGAAAGAATGTTTGGAAAGAAAACCACCCAACTTCGTGTTGACGAGAAAGGCGCCCACATCGAACTTATCCTAGGCCCTTGGGAATCGGCGGTATTTGAGGTGAAGTGAAAAGGAAGCAGCAATAAAGCCATCTAGTTTAAAAAAAAATCACCCCAACTTAATTTTCCAGAATCAGGATGTAGTATTATTGGTTTGTGCGTCTCAAAATGACGCACAGATGACGCCTTCTTGTCCATAAACTACTCATTTACTCCAATCATATTTGCACATGGAATTTGGTGAACGATTGAAAGAACTTCGAACACGTTTGAATTACTCTCAAAAGGAAATTTCTGAAAAAACAGGCTTAACCCTTCGGACAATCCAACGGATTGAGAACAACGAGGTAAAACCAAGCCTGCATTCATTAAGAGTTCTTGGAGAAGCATTGCAAACAGACTTAACTGAAGTTGGAAAATCATCCGTCGCCAAACCCTATGAATTTAATGTAAACCTTAAAATCACAGATATGAATCAATTCTTAACTGACCTAAAAACCCTGGTAAAAACCCACTGGAAAACAATCTTATTTATTGTGTTAGTGATTTACCTATTCACAAGTTACACGGACATTAAAGCAGGAATACTAGATGCCTGGAACGGGAAGTAACCTAAAAAAAAAACAAGTAATCGGGTAGTTAAATACCAAATGCAACTATTAGAAATGTTTTTGCATCTAGGTAAAAAGTATATCCAAAAGCAACCTTCATTTTAAATGAGAAAAATACTACTCGTCCTCCTTTTGGGTCTTGTGACCCTTACGTTGAATGCACAACATCAGTATGAAATCGATTTGAATAAAATCGACAAGGATATTTTACCTGTAAAAATGACCTTGTCCAAACCACCCAAATCAGATCAAATCACCTATTCATTTCCTGCTACCGTTCCAGGAACCTATGACACCCAAGATTTCGGACGGTTTGTCATTTCTCTGGTTGCAAAAACAGCCGATGGGAAAAACCTAACCGTTAAAAAACTGGGCAACAATTCCTTCCTGATTTCAGCTGCCAAAAAATTGAAACACCTCGAATACACAGTCGAGGACATCATGGACAAAAAGGTGAAGAAGAATCACATTTTTGAACCGGTAGCCACCAATTTCGTCGAAGGCAAACACTTCCTTTTCAATAACGGCGGGATTTTTGGTTTTTTTGAAGGAGAAGAGGCGGATCCGATTGAGATCAAGATTGCTAAACCAACACAACTTTACGGTGCCACTTCCTTGCCTCAAACGGTAAACACAAGTGTTCAGCAGAACTTCAAAGCGAAATCTTACCACCAATTGATTGATTCCCCGATCATGTTTTCCGTACCAGATACGGCTCAATTTTATGTGGGTAAAACAAAGGTGACTATTTCGGTTTATGACGTAAACGGCGTTCCGAGAGCAAAGCATTTTTATGAAGTATTGAAACGCGACATGGCGGCTGTCGATGCATTTTTACCAGATCTTCCGGTGGATAATTACACCTTCCTCATTTACGTGGATGATTTTGAGGAAATTGGGAATGCGATGTCAGGAAAAATGGGGCTCATCCAAAAAGTAAAGTTGGCTCTGAGATTAAAGAATATTGGGTTGGGAGCGCTGGAACATGGCAATTCATCCACCTACTACCTGGCTGATTTTGGAAGCGGACTTGCTGATGTAAAAGAAGTTTCCTTGGACAATCAACTTTCGGGCGCGGCCATTCATGAGTTTATGCACATCCTCACGCCGCTGGGCTTACATTCAGAGCGCATCGGAAATTTCAACTACACGAATCCGTTGATGAGCAAGCACTTGTGGCTTTACGAAGGTGTAACAGAATATTTCGCCAACCTCATCAAATACAAAGGCGGTGTCATTTCACCGGATGAGTATTTAAAAGAAATGGAATCCAAACTGGTTCAGGGTTTAGACTTTCCGGTAACTGAAATGTCGTTCACGGAGATGAGTGAAAAGGTATTGGAGGAAAAATTCCATAAGCAATACGGGCAAGTATACATGCGTGGGGCGGTTTTGGGCATGTTGCTGGACGCTGAGATACAACGACTCACCTTGGGTAAAAAATCATTAATTGATGTTCTCTTGGTATTAAATTCTCGCTACGGAGAAGATAAATCTTTCCAGGAGGAGACCTTTATTTCAGAGTTAGTCAATGAAGTTCATCCTGACCTTCAAAACTTTTTTACGCTGTACGTAGAAGGTAAAAATCAGTGGAAGCCAAACGACCAGTTGAATTACCTGGGTATCAAGTACCACGATACCTTTCAAGAGTCAAGCATGTTGTCGCCCTTCAATTCTAAGGACAATGACATTACCCTTAAATCCATTGGATTAGGCTTTGAACAAGAAGTTAAGAAAACAGGTCCTAACGAATGGGCAGGATTGAAAGCAGGAGATATCATAAACCTTAATGATTATCGAAACGCAGTTGAACCAAACGGGCAGAAACTCAAAGAAGGTGAAACAGCCAAATTAAAAGTTAAACGAAACAATGAGTTCATCACCTTGGACGTAGTCGTGAAATACGGACTCAAGGAAAAGAAGAATGTACTTCGCTGGGAAGAGAAAAAATAAAGATTTATGAAAAAATCAGTTTTAATACTTGCTCTATTTGTTGCAACAGTATGCACCTTAAATGCACAAGAAAGTACAGCCCCATCCAAGAACAAATTTGGAGTTACCCTGTCTACCAATCTATTTGGATTGGATGATGACTTAAGTAGTGTTGACGTGGGCGGGGGCTTTTATTACAGTATACAACTAAACAAGAGGATTTCTCTCTATTCCGAGTTGGATGGCTCCACCCGTAATTTTGGAAATCAAGCAATTATGCCGGGCTTAAGTGGAGAGTTTACCACAGGAAATGTAGCCTTCTACTTTGGTCCCATGTTTGACATTGGAAAGGAGATGAACATAGGTTTGGGGATTGCGGAAAATTATTTGTTTAACTCAGAACTTGAAACCAAAACAAGCACCAAGGATATCAGTGCTGAAACAAACAATTATTCCTCCCTATACTTTGATTTTAGACACCAATTTGGAAACAAATTTGGTTTAGGTACTAGGTATGAATGGGGCCTAAATTCAATATTTAAAAACTCAGATAGAAAAGTATCCACTATTTCATTCAATCTATTTCTCCCTTTGGGAGGGAACAGAAATCAAGAAAAGGAGGAGTAATCCTCCTTTTTTTTGAATTTTTATCCCCATTTCAGCCGACTTATATACTACACTAATCCATAAAAGAGGATTCAAGAATCAAGAAGATTTTTGGAGTGGTGACCCTTTGGTGTAAAATTGTCTGCCTGCAGCTCTTATTTACCTGGATTTGTTTAATTTAACCTGTAAACTTTTAAGAAACAGGTATGTCTCACAGGGATAAACTCAATCGCCGAGAATTTATTACCTCAGCGGCCAGCATTGCAGCCACCATCTCCATTGTTCCCTCTTCCGTAATCGCAGGAACAGGACATGTGCCTCCATCCGACCAACTTACTGTGGCCAACATTGGCTGCGGCACACAGGGACTTCGAGAGATGGGTGACCTACTCAAAAACCCCAAAATCCGTTTGGTCGCTGTCTGTGATGTAAATAAATCTTCCAGCGATTACATCGACTGGTCTCCCTATGGAATCCGAAATACGATTCGAGAAACCATCGGCGACAATAGCTGGTGGGAAGGCAAGCCCGGAATTCCCGGAGGCCGAGACATTGGCCAAGAATATGTAGAAAAGTACTACGCCAAAAATAAGCCCTCAGGGAGATACAAGGGTTGTGCGAGTTACGAGGATTACCGCGAGCTCCTAGACCAAGAAAAAGGCATCGATGTGGTCAAGATCATGACTCCTGACCATACCCACGCCCCAATTGCCCTGGCAGCAATGTCCAAAAAAATCAATGTGGTCACCCACAAGCCCATTGCCAACAGGCTTCTAGAGGGAAGAAAAGTCATCCAAAAAGCAAGCGAATCAGGAGCCATCACGCACCTCCTTGCCTGGTCAGATCGGCCGGAATACCGACAGATGAAGGCCTGGATGGATGCAGGCTTGATTGGAGACTTGCAAGAAATTCACAACTGGTCCTACCGCCCCGTGTGGCAGCAGTGGACCAGTCGACCTACTGCAGCCCAACCCATTCCTGAAGGATTTAACTGGCAGCTTTGGCTGGGACCCGTTCCAGATATGCCCTACCACAAGCAATACACACACAACGTGTTCCGTGGCTGGTACGAATTTGGTGGCGGTTCCATCGCCGACATGGGGCATTACAGCTTGTTTCCATTATTTGAAACCTTGGGCATTGACCGCAGCCCCGTTTCCGTCAGGGCCTATGGTACGACCACCCGTGAGGAAGTCAACCAGGTCTACCAGTGGGTCAAAAATGAGGTGGCCTTTCCGGCTAGTTGCACGATCAAGTGGAAATTTCCAGAGCAAGCGACTCTCCCAGCCTTTGACCTCTTTTGGTACGATGGGGGCATGAAGCCCTTTGCCTGTGAAGAACTCGAGTCGGAAGGAAAAGACATTCCTGACGAAGGACTGCTACTAGTCGGTAGCAAAGGAAAAATTTTGGGAGGCTTTCGAGGAGAAAATCCAGTGCTTCTCCCAGAAGGGTCCGCGATGCAAGGCCGCGAAGCAGAACGAATCAAGTCCCAAGAGGTAGATCGGAAGACCGACCTATGGGTGGAGTCCATGCTAGCAGGAACCCAAACTCCAGGCAGTTTTACCCGTGCGCAATGCATCACCGATACGATCAATCTGGGAGCCATTGCCTTGAGAACAGGCAAGAAAATTGACTTTGATGCCCAAAAAATACAAATTACCAACGATCCCAAAGCCCAGGACTTGCTTACGCGAACTTATCGGGCAGGTTGGGAGATTTGATTCCAACCGATCCTTAATTCATTTTCAAACCCAAAATACCCATGAATAGCAGAAGAAATTTCCTCAAAACCACAGGCCTCGCCGCCGCAGCCCTAGGATTTGGACTCCCCTCCCTAAGCTTTGCTCGGCAGTCAGCAGATCTCCCATTTAAGATCTCCTTGGCGGAGTGGTCAGTCAATCGGCTCCTTTTTTCCAAGAAACTGGATCACCTCGATTTTGCACTCGAAGCCAAGAAACATGGCATCCATGCGGTCGAATATGTGAATCAATTCTTTATGGATAAGGCGCAGGACTTTACCTACTTGAAGGAAATGAATACCCGATGCAGCAACGAGGGCATCACCCAGGTCTTGATCATGGTGGATCGCGAAGGCATGCTCGGTGCTAGATCAGCCGCTGATCGCGGAAAGGCAGTCGAAAATCACAAAAAGTGGATCGATGCGGCCAAGTTCCTAGGCTGCCACACCGTGCGTGTCAACGGCTACTCCGACATTTCCTGGTCTACCCGGCCAGAAGATGCAGCGGAAGCCTCCAAACTCGTCAGCGACAGCATCCACCAGCTTGCAACTTATGCAGCACCTACCGGCATCCACATCGTGATCGAAAACCATGGAGGCTTCTCTTCCAATGGCAAATGGCTAGCAGATACTATCCGCAATGCAAACCATCCCCTGGCTGGTACCCTTCCCGACTTTGGCAACTTCCGCATCAGCACGCTAGAAGGCAAGCCCGTTTCCTACGATTCCTACCGAGGAGTGGATGAGTTGATGCCCTTAGCGACTGGAGTAAGCCTCAAGCCACGCGTCTGGGACGATGCAGGCCAAGAGTCGGACTTGGATTATGCGCGCATGATGAAGATCGTCCTATCCCATGGATACTCGGGACACGTGGGCATTGAGCATGGGGACAAGGATCGAGAGTGGGAAAGCATCGTGGCCATTCGTGAAATACTCGAAGGACTTCAAAAACCAAATGCCTTAAAGTAAGTAACGCTCATTTCCTACACCCGATGAACCAACAACTTGGACAGCTTTCCCTTTTGGTCAAAGACTACGACGAGGCCATTCAGTACTACACTCAGACGCTGGGATTCGAACTGTTGGAAGATACCCCACTGACGGACACCAAACGCTGGGTACGGGTAGCTCCAAAAGGCTCTTCCTGCCAGTTGCTGCTTGCCAAAGCGGCCAATGAAACGCAGCTGAGTCAGGTAGGCCATCAGGCGGGAGGCAGAGTCTTTCTTTTCCTCTACACGGATGACTTTTGGAGAGATTACGAGAACTACCGTTCCCGAGGAGTAGTCTTTATCCGGGAACCAGCAGAAGAATCCTATGGAATAGTTTCCGTATTTTCGGACCTTTATGGAAATCTTTGGGATTTGATTCAACCCAAGGATTCCTAACCAAGACTTTATGGAAACCCAATCCAACAATCCCCTGCACGGAGTCACACTAGCCGACATGATCGCTCAATTGGTCTCTTTTTACGGTTGGGAAGACCTCGGCGAACGCATTACCATCCGCTGCTTCACGCACGATCCCAGCATTGCCTCCAGCCTGAAGTTTCTCCGCAAA
>CAMCBC010000044.1 GCA_945872775.1 Spirosoma fluviale
AGAAGTTCGTGCACCCAGGTTGCTGCCTTTTCTCCAGCTGCTTCCATTTTTTCGACAGTCTCCTTTACGCCTAGCGCATCCCAGGTTTCGAAAGGACCAAGCTCCCAGCCAAAGCCTGCGCATACCGCTTGGTCGATGCGGTAGAGCTCATCAGAGATCTCCGGAATACGGTGGGCGCAATACTTAAATAAGTCGTAAAAAGAGGCGCGGTAAAACTCCCCTGCACGATCGTCAAAGTTGACCAAGAGCTTCAATCGCTTTTTGAGATCTTCCACTTCTTTAGCCGCCTCAAGCGCCTTGAACTTCGGCTTCTCTACATCTTTGTAGGTAAAGGTCTTCAGGTCTAGTTCCTGTAATTCCTTTCTCCCGTCTGGATGTCGGGTCATTTTGAAGTAGCCTTGCCCTGTTTTGTCTCCAAACCACTTGTTGTTGTAGAGCACTTCCACAATCTTAGGTAAGATAAACTTGTCTCTGGACTCGTCGTGCGGAAGGGCTTTGTAAAGGTTATTGGATACGTTGACCGTGGTGTCCAAGCCAACTACATCCATGGTGCGGAAGGTGGCGGACTTGGCTCTGCCGATGACTGGCCCGGTAAGTTTGTCTACTTCCGAAACACTAAATCCCATTTTTTCAATCGCGTGCATGCCAGAAATGATGGAATAAACTCCAATACGGTTGGCGATAAAGGCTGGGGTATCCTTGCAAAGGACTGTTTCCTTTCCTAGAAAACGGTCTCCATAGGCCATCAAAAAGTCGATTAGCTCCGGTTTAGTCTTTGGACCCGGGATGATTTCCAATAGCTTCAAGTAACGCGGAGGATTGAAAAAGTGCGTTCCTGCAAAATTTGCCTGGAAATCTTCCGATCTACCTTCAGACATCAAGTGCATCGGAATACCCGAGGTATTGGAGGTGATCAGCGTGCCTGGCTTTCTGTATTTTTCTACTTTTTCAAATAGCTGCTGCTTGATGTCCAAGCGCTCCACCACCACTTCAATCACCCAATCGTAGTCCTTGATTTTGGGAAGGTCGTCGTCAAAATTACCTGTTGTAATTCTAGACGCGTTGGACTTCTCGTAAATCGCGGAAGGGTTGGATTTAAGCGTATTTTGAAGGGCGGTGGTCACAATTCGGTTGCGAACAAGCGGAGACTCCTTCGTCAGTCCTTTCTTTTGTTCCTCCTCATTGAGTTCAAACGGGACAATGTCCAGCAAAAGTACCTGCACGCCAATGTTGGCAAAGTGACAGGCAATTCTGGATCCCATTACCCCTGAGCCCAAAATGGCTACTTTTTTAATGGTTCTATTCATGGTCTATTTTATTAGAATGCGTTGCTATGGGTTTCTTGTTCACTAAATCCGGAAAGGACTTCTTTGGTTTGAATTTGATCGATTACTTTTTGAATCTTTGAGATAACTCCGAAAAAACTGCCCAGCTCCTCTTCTGTTAACGCTGCACGAACCAGTTCGTTGAAGCGCATAACACTTTGAACGGAGATTTCTTTTTTCCGTTTTCCTTCCTCCGTCAGAAACATACGTACGGAACGCTTGTCTACTGGGTCCGCCTTTTTGTAAATCAGTCCCTTCTCCTCCATGGTCTTCAACATGCGGGTGAGGCTACGCGTCTCCAAACCAATGAGCGGCGCTATTTTGGTGGCAGGAGTACCCTCTTTGGAGTTGATGTTGATCAGCACAAAACCAATGGCGGTAGTAAAGCCCTCCTCGGCGGCCTGCTGATTGTACATCCTTGAAATGGCATGCCAAGCACTTTTAATGGGATAATCAACTGTCTCTTCCTTTTTCATAGGTCTTTCAGCGCTAGCATAGCGCACCTAAATTAGAAAAATTTTGTATGCATGCATACTATTTTTTAAAAATTGTACAAAGAATGAGGTACCGAATTGTACAAAGTACCAGGTACGAAGTACCAAGTAGGGATTGGCGTTAGGAGCATAATGTTACTTCTGGACGATCTTGCTTCTACTTCATATCGGGTGTTATCAACAGAAGCTAAAAAAACCACATAGACACATAGAAAAACCCTATGTGCCTATGTGGCAAAAAAGAACTGGTCTCGTTTCTTGACTTTTACTTTTGAAACATCTTTGTACTTCGTACCTGGTACTTAGTACATTGTACTTACTTCGTATACAAAGCCGCCACCCGGTCCGCATACTTTTCCATGATTACCTTTCGTTTCAGCTTCATGGTAGGTGTCAACTCCCCGGTCTCAATTCCCCAAGGCGCATCCAACAATTCAAATCGCTTGATCTGCTCCCAGCCTCCAAACAACTCGTTATACTTGGCTACTTCACTCAAATATTTCTCTTGAACTTGTTCATTTTGGATCATCTGCGCATCCGTCGTGTAATCAATATCACTACGCTTGCAGAATTCCTTTAATCCATCGAAGCTCGGCACAATCAATGCCGCCGGATAATTGCGATCTGCACCCACTACAATCAGTTGTTCAATGAGTGGAGATTCCTTGAACTTATTTTCCATCACCTGCGGAGCAATGTACTTTCCTCCTGAGGTTTTGAACATCTCTTTCTTGCGGTCTGTGATCTTCAAATACCTGCCATCCAGAATACCAATGTCGCCAGTATGGAACCAACCATCTTTGATCACATCGGCAGTCATCTCCGGCTCCTTGTAGTAGCCTTGCATGATATTCGGACCTTTGACAAGAATCTCTCCGTCTTCGGCAATTTTCACTTCGACATCTTTTACAATCTTGCCCACATAGCCAATTCGAATTTCTTCTTTCGTACCAATCGAAGCAGTGACTACTGGAGAAGTCTCCGTCAATCCATAACCTTCACAAACCCGAATTCCAGCTGCCCAGAACACTCTCGCAAGACGCGGTTGAAGCGCCGAAGCACCTGAGTTGATTTGCTGAATATTTCCACCCAGGGCTTCTCTCCATTTGGAGAAAATAAGCTTGTTGGCAATTTTCAATTGGAAATCATACCAGCCACCCATATCCGCAGCAGGGTCGTTTCTAAGACCCAATTCCAATGCCCAGAAAAACAGTTTTTTCTTGACTCCAGTAAGCTCATAGCCCTTGGCAACGATCTTATCGTAGACTTTTTCAAGTAATCGTGGAACGGTATTGAAGAGATGTGGCTGAACCTCCTTCAGGTTATCGCCGATGGTTTCCATGTTTTCTGCATAGTAGATGGAATAACCCATGTACATGAAACAGAAAGATGCCGTACGCTCAAAAATATGGCAAAGTGGTAGAAAGCTCAATACCTTAGATGTTCCTACAGGAGGAGACATGATATGGGAAACCGACATCAAATTGGAGAGTACGTTGGCATGGTTCAACATGACTCCCTTTGGTCTACCTGTAGTTCCAGAAGTATAAATAATCGTAAATAAATCCTCCGGCTTTACATTGGTCTTGTGGTTCGCTAAAGAATCCCGATCCCCAGGTTTTCCTGCTGCCTGCACTTCAGTCCAATGTGCAACTTCGGCCAAGCGATCAAACGTATAGATCTTGCGCCCATTACCAGCCTGAAAGGCCTTGTCATAAATAGTTTGATCACCTGCAAAAATAACTTTTACCTCAGCATGATCAAAAATATAGGCATAATCGGCTACCGTAATCGTCGGATACATTGGAACAGAGATCACGCCAATCTGCTGACAAGCCAAATCAATAAAATTCCATTCTGGACGGTTTTCTGAAATGATAGCTACCTTATCACCAGCTTGGATTCCTTGAGCTAGAAATCCCAAACTTAATTCATCGATGATGTCTTGAACCTCCTTGGACGAATACGTTTTCCATACACCTTCTTCCTTTCTACTGAAGGCAATCTCTTTGTTAAATTTTTGAATCTGATAGGGTATAAGATCGAATAGACGGGTGAGTTCCATATCCTAGGTTAGTTTGGGTGGATTGATTTGTTAATATTAACAAATCATTAGTTATCACACAACAATAGGATATCCACATCATTCTATCTACTATATATGTATTAAATTATTTAATTAAATAAACATATAATAGTTATTAAGTCTGTGGATATGTGGACAATCCTAGCTCTTTGAATTAGTCACAGAATGAATGGGGTTATCTTAGGTGGTTACCCATGTTATCCACCTTATTTCCACTTGTAATAATCTGATAAGCAAAGATTTAGCTAAAATTATTGAATTATGTGGATGAAATAAGGTTTGCTAGTAGTGCATAAGGACCGTGTGGAAAAGTTGCTCTTGTATGGTGGAAAAAATACCACTTATTCCCAATTGAAACTGGATTTCTCTGAAAGCGGATTTACTAGTGGATAAGTCCTGCTTAGTAAAAAGTTTTCAGGGACTTATCCACTGAAAATTTAGGGCTTATCCACCGATATTTTATCAGATTTTTTCAATCCTGTGAGCTTTGTTGCTTGAATAATCAAGTCTTCTAGAGTCCATCCCCCTCGGACCACTAGGTCTCTGGTTTGTTCTTCGCCTTCGTAATAAAAGATTCGCTCCGCTGATTTGTAGGTTTTGTAATTGGAGGGATCCCAAATTCCATTTCCGTTTAGATCCTCAATTACCCGCAAACTATAGGTTCCTGGTTCTAAGAGATTCATTGAAAATTTACGCTCTTCTTTCAGAATCAGTTCGTAGGCAACTTCTTTTTTGCCATTGATTAATTGTACAATCAGGGGAGCTATGGCTCCACGGATTTCCCCACTGATGCCGTCTGCTAAGTCCTTTCGCTTTAACTTTCTATAGTTTGCTTGTATCGGTTTTTCGTTTACTTCGCCCTCAATGTCTTGGAATGTAGAGTCTGCTGCAACGAGAGAGACTAGGTCATTCTCTATAGAGTCGGGCAGAAAAATCTGAATTTTCAATAGATCCCTTTTGCTAGAATCTGTGAAGCTGAGCATCTCTTTTCGGATAGGAATAAAAATACTGTCTGCTTTGATGCCTAGGGAATCAAGTCGAATCTGTGTTATGGGCTTGTTGAAGGTCAACTCCATTTTTAGGTTCTGGTAAAAGCTTTTACCAGAATTTACCTCAATACTTAATTTCTCTGGTTTACGTTCTGAAGTTGGAAACTTAGCCCATAGGATGGAATCTTTGCTGAACCCCACGGAATCCTCAACGGATAGTTTTAACGGAAGACTATCTGTTCGTGCATTTTTAGGATAAAAACGAAGCCGTTTATCTCCTTGCACATAGAACAACTCTTCTCCTAATCCTTCAATTTCTATCGAATTCTTAACTGGATTCCGGTTGAGGACGATGTCGAAATTCTTCCCAAAGTTGGCTGCACGTAGAATTTTGATCGGTGTGAGGTCCGCTTTGGAAAGGTTGAAAAAAGCGGAATCGACAGTATTTGGTTCCAAATGGATAGTGTCAGGTAAAAAGTCATAGTCCTCGCTTTTGAATTCAGCTTTGAGATTTCCATTGTTATCTCTCCAAGCGTAGGCTCTGTAAGCACCTGCCTTGAGGTTGCTGAGGTTAAAATTGCCTAACGTATCCACTTGGCCCAAGTAGTAGGGCGGTGCTGTAAACACATCCGTACTATCGTCCAAGGGATAAATCCCTACCAATACATTTTTATAGTCCTCTTTTGCCTCCCCATAGGGAAACCGAAGTGAGCCTGACAAGTTCAAACTGTCTATTTGATCTCCTGTCGAAAAAACCAACTTTAATTTCTCTGCTGGATTCCGCTCTGAAATGTCTACCACAGATTTTTGAAAGTCGAACACGTAGGTGGTGCTATCTTCTAACTCTTGTTTTAGAAGCACGTTGATTGTGTTTTTCAAGGCGGTGAATTCTACCAAGTCCTTGTTGATCTTTGGGGTGATGACTACGCCTTTTACAGGATTTTCCAAACCCACATATTCATCAAAGGTCAAAACAATTTTCTCTGGTTTGATGGAAGTGCTTTGATCAGCCGGGTTACTTGAGATCAGCTTTGGTGGTTGTTCATCCGATGGCCCACCCATGGGGGAACTCTGCTTGGCACAAGAAAGGAAGACCCCGGAGGCAAAAATGAGTAGGGCTATGGATAAGCAATTTTTCACTTCTTTTTAAAGATAAAGATGTTGCTGGAGTACTTGCCTGGCTTGCCCGCTTTCTGGTTGGATCGGTAACCCTCAAGGAATGCGTTTAAGTACCGAGTGAGCATCCCTGCTTTCGGGTTTTTGTATCCTTCTGATAGGAGGCTGACGTAATACGAGTCATAGAACAGTGGTTCTATGCGAACGAGCTCCATACCAAATTCGGATTGGAAGGTAGCCATTGACTTTTCAGAAAAGTGATACAAGTGTCTGGGAACATCGTAGCCAGCCCAATCTTTGCTGTAGTGTTTGGCATCAGCAGACTCTGGGTTTGGCACCGCAATCACCAAGTAACCATTTGATTTTAAATGACTTGCGATCTTTTTAACTGTTTTTCTTAGACTGTGAATGTGCTCCAGTACATGAAATAGCGTTACCACATCGTATGCCTCCAGTTCGGGCACTTCGGCTAGGGTCTCAAGGACTTCTGTCGTTAATTTGCCGATAGCCTGGGTTCGTGCTTTTTCGCTGGGCTCGATTCCTCGGACGGTCCACTGCTGTCTTTTTGCTTCTTGTAGAAACTCACCTGTTCCACATCCATAATCTAACAGAGATCCATTTTTAACCAATCCGTTGATTAAGCCAACTTTCCGTTGGATGCTGGACTTTCTTATTTTTTGGTAGAGCCACTGAGTAAAACTCCGAACTTGGTCTTCGTGTGAATAGTACTCTTTGAAATCGTAATAAGGACCAATTTCTTCCTCGGTTGGTCTTGGATTGGTAAACAAGAGTTCACAATCACCGCAGCGGCATAGTGTAAACTCTTTCTTACTTACTGCATGATCTTTTACCAGTAGGTGATTTAGGATGTTTCCGCTTTTACAAAGGGGACATTTGATTAGACGTTCTGACATTATCTTCCTAGGTAGACTGTGACGATGGATAGATCTGCTGGGGATACTCCACTAATACGGGAAGCTTGACCTAGTGTTTCTGGGCGAATCTTGTGTAATTTCTGTCTCCCTTCGTTTGATAGTGCTGTAATACCGATATAGTCAAATGTTGGAGGTATTTTGAAGTCTTCCATGTTGGCTAGTTTTTCCACCATGAGTTGCTCCTTCTCTAGATAGCTTTCGTATTTGATTTGAATTTCTGCTTGTTCAATGACCTCGTTTGTATACTTCGTTAAGTATTCTGCTAGTTCGTCTGAAAGCGTAGCAAGTTCTTTGATTCCCAATTGTGGGCGCTTTAGAAGTTTTTCTGCACTGATTTTTTCAGTAATGCTAGCTGTTTCTAGTCGTTCGAGGCCAGCATTGATTGCGTCTGGGCTAAATTTCTTTTGCTTCAAGTCGTTGACGAGCTTGGCCGTTTCTGACTTTTTGTTGTTCATCTTCTCGAATCGTTCTTCACTTGCTAATGCAAGGGCATGACCCAAAGCAGTCAATCTCAGATCTGCGTTGTCTTGTCTCAACGAGAGTCTAAACTCTGCCCTAGACGTAAACATGCGGTAGGGCTCTTCTGTGCCCTTGGTGATCAAATCATCGATCAATACCCCGATGTAGGCCTCCGAACGCTTCAAAATTAAGGGTTCTTTATCTTGTACACGAAGGCTGGCATTGATGCCTGCCATCAAGCCTTGACATGCGGCTTCTTCATAACCCGTGGTTCCGTTGATTTGTCCAGCGAAGTACAGGTTTGGAATGGCTTGGGTTTCGAGAGTTAATTTAAGTTGTGTGGGCGGAAAGAAATCGTACTCGATGGCATAGCCTGGGCGGAACATTTTGGCTTGTTCGAATCCGGGAATTTTGCGCATAGCTGCATACTGTACATCTTCTGGAAGAGAGGTTGAGAATCCATTGACGTAGATTTCTACCGTATTCCATCCTTCGGGTTCCACGAAGATTTGATGACGTTCACGCTCTGCAAATCGGTTGATTTTGTCTTCAATACTTGGGCAATAACGTGGCCCTAAGCCCTGTATTCGCCCATTAAACATGGGAGAGCGGTCAAAACCGGTCTCCAAAGTTTGGTGAACTTCTTTGTTGGTGTAGGTAATCCAGCAGCTTCGTTGGGTTTGTAATGGGCTGGTGCTATCCAGGTAAGAGAACTTTTCTGGACGTTCGTCTCCAAGTTGCTCCTCCATTTTGGAGTAGTCCAAACTTCGTCCATCCACACGTGGCGGAGTGCCTGTTTTCATACGTCCAGCTTCAAGCCCTAAGGACACTAGCTGTTCTGTAATTCCCTTGGCTGCACCTTCGCCTGTTCTTCCTCCTCCAAACTGTTTTTCACCAATGTGGATGATCCCGTTCAAAAATGTACCGTTAGTAAGTACGACCGTTTTGGACTCGATTTCGATGCCAATACCTGTCCGTACGCCACAAACTGCCCCATTTTTGACCAAAAGACCGGTTATCATTTCCTGCCAAAAATCTACATTTGGTGTATATTCTAAGGCCAATCGCCACTCTTCTGCAAAGCGCATGCGGTCATTTTGAGTACGGGGAGACCACATGGCAGGCCCTTTGGAGCGGTTGAGCATGCGGAATTGGATCATGGACTTGTCCGAAATGATTCCCGAAAGCCCTCCTAAGGCGTCAATTTCACGTACGATTTGTCCCTTGGCCACTCCTCCCATGGCTGGATTGCAAGACATTTGGGCAATGGTATTCATGTTCATGGTACAGAGCAGTACCGATGAACCCATCTTGGCAGCAGCATGTGCTGCCTCACAACCCGCGTGTCCCGCGCCTACTACGATGACATCGTATTTTGGAAACATCTATTTTTAGTTATGTTTCACGTGGAACATTGCAATTCACAGTTAGAGCTGTTTGCAACTGTTTCACGTGGAACAGTCAATTTAAGCGATACAATTCGATGGCCTCTTCTTCTTTTTTTCGCATCAAAGAAGCCTCTTCTTTGCTTTTGTCTTTATAACCCATCAAATGGAGCAAGCCATGGGCCAGCACTCTAGTTAATTCAGAATCTTCATCTGTGGTATGGGTTTTTGCATTTTCCCGTACCCGATCGATGCTAATAAAGATATCTCCTTCGAGGGCATGCACTTTTTCGGAGTTGTCAAAGGTGATTATATCTGTGTAGGTGTCGTGATTCAGGTAATCCACGTTCATTTGGAACAAGTATTCATCTGAACAAAATACATAATTCAATTCCTGCACGCGGTATCCAGCAGTTGTGGCAAGACTTTTCAGCCAACGCTTCCTCCGAAGCTTTTCAGGAAGTTTAAAGGGTACATCTTCTGAAAAAAAATGAATTGCCATGGATTAGTCTAGGTAAAAGGACAAAACAGTCTTTTTTCCGCCTTCCTCAAATTTTACTTCATCACTGAGGTGACGCATCAAAAAGATCCCGCGACCGCCAATTTTTTCAATATGCTCTGGTTCGGTAGGATCAGGAAGATTGGTAAAGTCAAATCCGCTCCCCTCATCTTCTATACTACAGCAAAGTAAGCCAGGTTCCATCTGTAGCTCTAAATGCACCATTTTTGAAGCATCACTTTGATTGCCGTGCACGATGGCATTGCTGATGCATTCAGTGACTGATATCATGATGTTTCCATACAAGTCGTCGTTGATCTCAAAGGTATCTTTGGCATTGTCTATGAAACTCTCAATCACCTGAATGTTTTCAATCAAAGACGGAATAGAAATTTTTATGGATTTCATCAGAATAATGCGGCGCTAAGTGAATCTAATTTTCTTTTTCTTAGTGAAGTTCGAGTACAACAGGACAATGATCTGAATGGACCACATCTGGCAAAATTACGGCACTTTTTAGTTTGTTTTGCAATTCTTTACTGGCCATTTGGTAATCTATTCTCCAGCCCAGATTTTTCTCTCTGGAATTGGCGCGGTAACTCCACCAAGAATACTGTCCCGGGCTCTCGTTGAAGGCCCGAAAAGTATCGATAAAGCCCAAATCCACGAAGGAATCCATCCAAGCCCGCTCCTCGGGAAGAAAGCCAGAGGTGTTTTTATTGGATATCGGATTGTGAATGTCGATGGCCTTGTGGCAAATGTTGTAATCCCCGCTTAAAATCAATCTGGAATGCTCCTTTCTTAAGTCTTGCATGAAGCCATAGACGTCATCCAAGAATTTGTATTTGAAGTCCTGACGTATATCCCCTGTGGTACCTGAAGGAAAATATGCAGATATAAACGAAAATCCCTCAAAGTCTGCGCGAATCATCCTCCCCTCATCGTCGTAAGCCGAAACGCCCATTCCGTAATGCACGGCCTTGGGCGCTACCTTACTCAAGATGGCTACGCCGCTGTACCCTTTTTTTACAGCAGGATACCAGTAGACTTGGTAGCCGAGGTCATGAAAAATTCGGAAGTCTACATCGGACTCTAAAGCCTTAATCTCCTGTAAACCAAGTACATCTGGGGATTCTTCGGCTAGCCAGTCCACAAAGCCCTTGTTCATCGCGGCTCGAATACCGTTGACGTTGTAGGATATTAGTTTCATCAAATTTCCAATTGATATTCCTTTTCAAAATACTCCAAAACCTGCAGCTTGAGTAACTTTTCCTGCTCCAGGATGTCGAAATGTGGGAGCTCTTTGGCCAACTTCCAATGCGGCCAACCATCTTGATCCACAAAATCTAAGGTATAGAATCCAGCATAACTGAGCACTTTGCAAATCGCAATGTGCATCAGATCCTGCTTTTGTTCCTTGGTAAAGGGGCGTGTACCCTGACCCAACTCCTGTACTCCAATGAGAAATAAGACCCCATTTAAGTCATTGGGTTTTTTGCCTATGGTCTCTTGAAGGCCATCTAACAAACGGCCCCAGCGCTTTTCAAGGTCTAAATCCCGTTTAAACATGGGCAGGTGCCTGTTTTTCTAGTTCCTCCCAGTACTCCACCGCACGGCGAAGGTGTGGAATGACTATGGACCCGCCAATAACCATGGCAATGGAAAATACTTCAAACACTTCCTTGCGACCTACGCCGGCCTCATACGATTTGCCCAAGTGATACTTGATGCAATCGTCACATCGGAGGACCATGGAACAAGCCAGGCCGATCATTTCCTTGGATTTTACGTCCAACTCCCCTTCTGCATAGGTATTGGTGTCCAAATTGAAAAAGCGCTTGATGACCTTGTTGTCTTCTTCCAAGATCCGCTCGTTCATCTTGCTGCGGTAATCGTTGAATTCCTCTATTAGATTCATTATCTTAATCTTTTTGCGCGTCCAAGAGGTAAATATACAGCATATCCACCCATTGGAGGCTAACCTGATTTCCCGCCATGCGATTATTTTTTTGGAAAGACTTTATCGATCTTATTTTTCCCCGCAATTGTGCCCTTTGCAAGAGAGCGCTTTTTGACTTTGAACCCTGTTTGTGCACCATCTGCCAAGGAATGCTGCCTAGAGCCAATTTTCATCTCCGTCCATTTGACAATGAGTTGACTTCCAAGCTACAAGGACTAATGCCTGTACATCTGGTCATGGCATTTTTGCGGTTTACCAAAAAAGGAAAAAGCCAAACACTCCTTCACCTGCTCAAATACAAGAACAAACCTGAATTAGGAGAGGAATTGGGGCGATTGTATGGGCTAAGCTTGTTGGATAATGGATTTGGAGGGACTTGGGATGTGCTCGTGGCCGTGCCCTTGCATCCCCTCAAAAAACAGCGTAGAGGCTACAATCAGAGTGAATGCTTCGCTCGAGGCCTCTCCAAAGTTATGGGAATCCCCTACCGAGAGCTTTTGGTCAGAAAGAAGTTTACCACTACCCAAACCAACAAGTCACGACTCGAACGACTTGAGAATGTGGAAGAGGTGTTTGCCTTGAATGAAGGGCAGGTTACACAAGGCCTTCGCATTTTGCTGGTAGATGATATACTTACGACTGGGGCAACGCTCTGCGGCTGTGCACAAACCCTTTTGCAGGGTGGCGCAAAACATGTAGATTTGGCTACCATCGCTGCAGGTGGTACCTAAGACCTTTTTGCTATGATTCACGACTTGGAAACACTCAAATACCCCATTGGAAGATTTACCGTACCAGAAGCTGTAGAGCAGGATGCGGTCAAGGCTGCGATTGGAAGTATTGCCGCCTTTCCCAAGGCCCTCTTTCAAGTGGCTAGCCCCCTTATTCCCGCCCAGCTGGAACGCCCCTACCGCCCTGGAGGATGGACCGTTCGGCAATTGCTCCACCACTGTGCAGATAGCCATGGACAGGCCTTGTTTCGGTTTAAGCATGCCCTTACCGAAGAAAATCCCAGCATCAAAGCCTATGACGAAGGCGCATGGGCGCAGCTTTCAGACTATCAACTGCCTGCAGTTGATGCACTCGAGTCCATTCGGCTTGTGCACGCCAGGTGGGTTCATTTGCTGCACAACATGACACCTGCAGATTTTAACCGAACGTATTACCATCCAGAAAAGCAGCGCACACAGCCCTTGGCCGAAGTGACCCTCATGTATGCTTGGCACGGAGAGCATCACTTGGCCCATATTTCTGGGTTGATTGCCCGAAATTTTGACCGTTAACGAGAAGGCCATGCAGATTTCCCTTGCCAACCAACGTATCCTAGTGACCGGCGCTTCACGTGGAATCGGTCGCGCCATCGCGAAGCAGCTTTCAGCCTCAGGTGCTGAAGTCATCGTGCATTACAATACCCAGGAGGGAGAAGCCAAGTCTTTATTGGCTGAGTTATCCACAGCCGCTTACCTCGCTCCCTGTGACCTTTCGAATGCAGCTGAGGTCAAGGGATTTATTCCACGCTTGGTGGAGAAATATGGGCCGATAAGTGCTTTGGTCAACAATGCGGGCATTTCACCGGCGGCCCGAGATACCCTTTCCACTGCCGATTGGCTGGAAGTATGGGAAAAAGTCTTTGCCGTGAACACCACCGCTGTGGGAATCCTCTGCAAGGAATTTGTAGATCATGCGCGAATCCAAGGGAATGGCCGCATCGTGATGGTTTCCTCCCGAGCTGCCTTTCGGGGCGACACCCCTGATTACCTAGCCTATGCGGCATCCAAGGGGGCTTTGGTCAGCCTAACGCGCTCGATAGCAAGGCATTACGGCAAAGAAGGAATCAAAGCCTTTTTGATAGCTCCGGGATTTACACGCACAGATATGGCTGCTGAGATTTTGGCGCAGTATGGAGAAGATTTTGCCTTGCGTGACATTGCGCTCTCCGAGCTGACGCGTCCTGAAGATTTGGCCCCCATGGTGACCTTGCTTTGTTCGGGTCTTGCGGATCATGCCACGGGTACCTCCATTGACATGAATGCGGGTTCCTACGTGCGCTAGGCAAACAATGCCTTGATTTCTGCGTTTTTAAAAGCTAAATCCCCGTTTTCATGTCTTCAAAAGCACCTGTATTTACCCCCGATTTGATCAAGGTCTTGAAGATTTTCCTGGGTTCTGCCCTGGGGATTGTGCTGTTGCTGTCTTTTTTTGATGGGTATAGAGCCGACAATACTGGAACTGACAAAGGCTTTAAAATTGCTAATGCGGATAAGCTGTTTTTTGTAAACCTTCGAAGTATTCATTACGATCGAGAGCTGCGTTCGGAGGCGAAAATGGAGCTTTTTCGGCATGGAAAAAGGCAAACTAGCCCTACTACCCCGAGCTTTTTTCCTGCCATCCTATTTCCTTCCAAAAAAGAGGAGGCCTACTTGTTTTTTGAATTGGAAGGAGGAGATTATCCCATTCAAATTCAGGTGTTGGATCAAGGAAAGGAAACTTTGATTTCCTTCGATTTGGCGGGAAATGCAGCCCACAAGGCCTTGGCGGAGCAGCTTTGGCCTTTCTTGCAGCGAGAAGCTGCTTTTACCATGGAGGTCAACGGCAAGAAATCTCCCCTATGGGCCAATGAATCTGAGAAGGAAGTTTTAAAAACCGTCTTGACCGACTATTTTCGAGTACTCAACCAACCCCAACCCTAGTGGAAAACACCCCTAATTCCCCGATTGATTATTTTCGCACCCAGATAGGAAAGACCCTGGACCGCACCCCTTCTGCTGCTGGCAACTGGCTGGCAGGAGTCTTGCTGGCTGTGGATAACTCTGAAATCAAGGTAGCCTACACCGTGCGTCCCGATATGTGCAACCCAGGTCGAATCTTGCACGGTGGCATTGCCTCCTTGATGCTGGACGACGTGATCGGAATGGGTAATTTTGTGGCAGGATCTGAGTTTCTGATGACCAGCATCAATTTATCTGTAGATTTTTTGTCTGCAGCCCAGGTTGGGGAGCAGCTCGAGGTAAGTGCCAAACTGGTTCGTTCCGGTGCCAATTTGAACCATTGGGAGGCGATCATCCGCAAGGACGGAGGCAAAATCGTGGCCAAAGCGAGCTCGAATTTGATCAAGACGCATGTTAGGATAGCAGATTTGAAATAGGGACCTGTTTGTAGAAGGCAGAAATACTGTGGAAATACAATGGAAATAAACCGAGCAAGCTCGGTGAAATAATAAATCCCACTACTATTTCAATTTATTTCACGGAGCGAAGCGGAGTGTATTTCTAATCTATTTCCATCGTATTTCCCTTTATTATTTCACGGAGCTTGCCCGCCGCGGCGGGTATTTCAATTATATTTCGTTTTTCGTTTCCCTATGAACAGAATCTTTCTCCCAATAACATTTCTTGCACTCCTATTCGTTTCCTGTAGTCAGGAAAAAAAGGAGTTTGGAAAGGATATTTCCACTGAGGCGAGTCAGATCACGAAAGGCAAGCAATTGTTTGAGCAGCACTGCTCCTCTTGTCATCGGTTTGATCAAGATGGCATCGGACCCAATTTGAGTGGCCTTACCCTTCAAGTAGAGAGCACATGGATACGGGAGTTTATCCAAAATCCTGCAGCGGTACTAGAGAAAAAGGATCCGAGAGCACTCGCACTTCTTGAAAAATACAGAACTCAAATGCCGAGTTATCCACAATTGGGGGAAGGAGATCTGGATGCCTTGTTGAGTTACCTGCATACGTTTTCCACAGCTCCTATCCCGATGTCTGGAGATACCACCTCGAATTTGATTCCTGAAAAAGTACAGGATTCAGGCATTCGTTTGGAGCTGGAGTTATTTGCCCAATTGCCACCCTCTGACAGCAAGCCTCCGCTGGCCAAGATGACCAAGATGGAGGCGATTCCGGGTACGGATCGAGTGATGATCAACGATCAGCGCCTGGGCTTGTATGAGTTGGTGGATGGAAAGCCTAATCTGTACTTGAATCTTGCTGCCGAGCGCCCTTTAATGGTGAGTCAACCGGGTTGGGCTACGGGACTTGGGAGTTTTGCGTTTCATCCTGAATTCGAAAAAAATGGCCTTTTTTACACCTCCCACACTGAGCCTGGTGGTTCAGGCAAGGCAGATGTAGGCTATACAGATAGTTTGAAGGTCTTTATGCAGTGGGTGCTGACCGAATGGAAGGCTTCTGATCCAGGGGCAAAAAAGTTTGAAGGAACCAGCCGTGAAATTTTGAGGGTAAACAATTCCTCCCAAGCCCACGGAATGCAGGAATTGACCTTCAATCCCAATGCCAAAAAAGGGAGGGACGAAGACTATGGGCTGTTGTACGTGGGCTATGGAGACGGAGGCACAGCCGAAAATGGATTTCCAGAAATATCCAATCATGGGGGAAAAGGAATGTATAGCAGCATTTGGCGCATAGATCCTTTGGGGACCTCTGGACGAAATGGCAAATATGGGATTCCTACGAGCAATCCCTTTGCCAAAAGCAAGGACAAGGCCGGTGAACTGTATGCGTATGGGTTTCGGAATCCAAATCGGATTTTTTGGGATGAATCCGGTCGTCTGTTTGCTACGGATATCGGGCAGCACAGCATCGAGGAGATCAACCGCATCGAAGCGGGACAGTTTTATGGATGGCCCATTCGGGAGGGAAAGTTTGTAATCAATCCTTACGGAAGTTTCCGCAGCCTTTACCCTCTACCTGCTGGGGATGAGGACATGGGCATTCGTTATCCTTTCCTGCAACTGGAGCATGACGAGCTGGTGGCAATTATTGGAGGTTATGTGGTGAGCAGCGGTCCTTTGAAAGGCAAATTTGTATTTGGTGACGTACCTTCTGGGAGGCTGTTTTTTGTGGACCTGAATGTGGATAACTCTCAAGCGCAAACCTGGGGCATCCACTACCAAGGCAAGGAAATGAGCCTCAAGGAGCTTGTGGGGCAGGATCGGGTTGATTTAAAGTTTGGGATAGACTCGAATAAGAAGCTCTATCTGATGAGTAAGACGAATGGGGGGGTGTATCAGGTGGTGGAAAAGTAGGAAGTACGAGATACGAAATACGGGATCTAATTAAGTGTCGAACACCGAACGCTGAATGTTGAAGAGAAAGTGGAAATTCCTGAATAAAACAAAACTCGTATCACCATAAATAAAGTCTAATCTCTTGGTTCTCGTTTCTTGCTTCTCCCTAATGTCGAACACCGAACGCTGATTGAAGAATGAAGATGAAGGGATTCGAATTGGTACTTCAATTCTGGTCATTTAAGTTCTTCGTACATTGTACTTCGTACTTGGTACAGCCTTCTTGGTACCTTGTACTTGGCCTGCCAGCCGCAGGCAGGTACTTCGTACATACTAAAATCTCTTTGCGTCTCTGCGCCTTTGCGCGCTAACCCCCTTCCTAGCCCTTCAAAATTCCACTCAAATCAGCAGGCGAATACCCAACCGATTTCAGGGTCTTGTGGTCGCCTTCTCGGAAGACAAGATAAAGATCCCCTTCTTTTTCGTAGAAGCAGGGCGTACCCTTCGCTTCGTAATGCGCCACGGTAGCCTTTGCCTCCTCCTCTGTTTTGCAGGCCTTGCTCATGTTGGAGCGCTGCACCTCGTCAAAAAGTGCCTTGAACGTTTCTCCCAAACCAAACTCCAAGATGGCACCGGAAAGTACGTACTGCAAGTCACACAGCGCATCCGCAATCTCCACCAAATCCTTGTTTTCAATCGCTTCTTCCAACTCCTTCAGCTCTTCCGCGAGCAAAGACACACGCAATGCACAGCGGGTTTCGGAAGGGATGGTGGGCTGGGGTAGAATAGGATGCTTGAAGGTCTCGTGAAAGAGGGCAACGGAACTGAGGGACTTGGGATCTTGCATGGAAATAGAATTGAAATGTAGGTAAACTTAATAACTAGAAATTTTTAGAAATTACTTCGTGGCAGCCGCAAAGCGATCTGCTACGGCCTTCCAGTTAACTACCTTCCAAAAGGCAGCTACGTAATCAGGGCGTCTGTTTTGGTAGTGCAAGTAGTAGGCATGCTCCCACACATCCAAGCCCAAAATCGGAGTGCCCTTCACCTCGGCCACATCCATCAGGGGATTATCCTGGTTGGGGGTCGAACTCACGACGAGCTTGCCTGTAGCATCTACCAGCAGCCAAGCCCAGCCTGATCC
>CAMCBC010000045.1 GCA_945872775.1 Spirosoma fluviale
ATCAACCGAAAACCCAGGTGTCAACTCAGCTGCCAGTAAGACGACTGCTGCATTGATGACTAAAAGAAAAAGTCCGAAAGTGAGTAGACTTATTGGGAGGGTTAATAGGACTAGAATGGGTTTAATGGTGAAGTTGATCAAAATGATGACCACGACTAAAATAATTCCAGAAAGGATGCTGCTAATTTGAACACCTGTCAAGAGAAAGTCGGCTAAAAAAACGGAGATCCCTCCTACTAGAACTTTGGAGAGGAATGAAGTGGTTGAGGAGGAATTTTTCATTTTTTTGTTCGTTTAGGGTAGAAGTTGAAAAGTAGGAATTAGTCAATTTATTAACTTAGAAAAATAAAAAGTGAATTTTTTATAATTATTACTAGTTAAAATATAGTCATTATTATTCAAATTAAGATTTTTTAGTTCTTTTATTTTATTCTTTTTGCTAAAAAAAAAGAGCTTAAGCTTTAAAATAAGCTCACTTTTTTGATGAAAATCTGGGAAAATGAAGTCAAACCACTGGTATAAATTTTCATTTAAGTCGAGACCAACTTCTATATTTGTTTGAACTTTCAAATTCATCCCAAGTGATTCTAATTATTTTCTTCCTTTTGCATTGGTACTTCTCCTTGTTTTGCCAAAGCTTTTTTCTTCACCGCTATGCGGCGCACCAAATGTTTGTCATGAACCCGTATTGGGAAAAGTTTTTCTACTTTTTCACTTGGTTGTGGCAAGGGAGTTCGTACCTCTCTCCTCGTGCCTATGCGATTCTCCACCGCATGCACCATGCCTATTCAGATACTCCTCAAGATCCACACAGTCCACATCACACAGAAAACCTGTTTTCAATGATGTGGAAGACCAAAAATATTTACAACGACTATTTCAGCTTTAAGCTGAAGCCAGAAGATCGGTTTTCAAAGGATATTCCTGATTGGAATAAATTTGATCGTTTTGCAGATAGCATGTTGGTGAGATTGGCTTGGGGAATTTTCTATGTTGCTATTTATGTGGTGTGCATCTCCTATTTTGAACTAGCAGGTACCCACTGGTGGATGTATTTCTTATTGCCAATTCACTTTTTGATGGGCCCTGTTCATGGTGCTATCGTCAATTGGAGCGGGCATAAGTATGGATATGCCAATTTTGACAACAACGACAAATCCAAAAACTCGCTCTTGCTTGATGTGTTGATGCTAGGAGAATTATTCCAGAACAACCACCACAAACTTCCAAACCGTCCCAATTTTGCGGTTAAATGGTATGAGTTTGACCCTACCTACCCCATTGTCAAGCTTTTGCACGCCACTGGAATCATTAAGTTGAGAACTGCTTAAGGAAAGCATATCCACTGAAAAGGGGTGATTCTAAGTTAGAATCACCCCTTTTCAGTTTAATGAAATGAGCGCTGTTTTGAAGATCAAAACCAAGGAATCGGAAGTACAAGTAGCGTATCATTTTTAAGCTGAAATCAACCAATAATTTCCTTCCTACGCGCAAGCCTTTATCTTTGTAGACTTATACCACTACCCAACCGATGAATTCATTTATCCAAGAACTGAAATGGAGAGGCATGCTCCAAGACATGACACCAGAATTAGAAGAGCACCTTGCCAAAGGAATGGCTTCTGCTTATCTGGGTTTTGATCCTACAGCGGATTCGCTTCACATTGGTCACTTGGTTGGGGTGATGACCTTACTCCATTTTCAACGAGCAGGTCATCAACCCGTTGCACTTGTTGGTGGCGCTACTGGGATGATTGGAGACCCATCTTTCAAATCAGCCGAACGAAATTTGTTGGATAAGCCAACCTTGGATCACAATGTGGCATGCATTCAAAAGCAATTGGCTAAATTTTTGGACTTTTCTGGCAATCAGAAGAATAATGCTCGCCTAGTCAATAATTACGATTGGATTTCTGAATTTACCTTTTTGGATTTTATTCGCGATGTAGGCAAGCACATTACGGTCAACTACATGATGTCCAAGGATAGCGTAAAAAGACGCTTGGAAGATGGAAATGGGCTTTCATTTACTGAATTTAGCTACCAATTGATCCAAGGATACGATTTCTACCACCTTTGGAAAAATGAAAACTGCACCATTCAATTGGGAGGTTCTGATCAATGGGGAAATATTGTTACCGGTACGGAATTGATTCGTCGAATGGGCGGTGGAAGTGCTTTTGCTTTGACCGTTCCTTTGATTACGAAGGCAGATGGAACCAAGTTTGGTAAAACTGAAGGAGGTTCGGTCTGGCTAAATCCAGAAAAGACCTCCCCTTATGCGTTTTATCAATTTTGGTTGAACGTATCGGATGCTGATGCTTCCAAATACATTCGAATTTTCACGGTTCTCGATCAAGCTACCGTTGAAAGATTGGAGAATGAACATGCGGAAGCCCCACATTTGCGCCTTTTGCAAAAAGAAATTGCAAAAGAGGTCACCTGCATGGTGCATAGCACCGAAGATTACGAAATGGCACTAAAGGCCTCTGAAATTCTTTTTGGTAAGTCTTCAACCGAGGATTTGGCTTCACTTGATGAGCGTACTTTTCTTGCTGTTTTTGAAGGAGTTCCCCAAGTTCAATTGAGTAATTCGGTGTTCGCTCAACTTGAAAATGTACTCGATCTTTTGGGTGAAAAGTCAAATTTTGAGCTCTTCCCTTCCAAAGGCGAAGCTCGAAAGATGATTCAAGGTGGAGGAGTCAGTATCAACAAAGAAAAAGTTGCAGATCCTCTTGCTCCAGTTACTTTCTCCCTCCTGCAAGGAAAATACTTGCTGGTTCAAAAAGGGAAAAAGAATTATGTAATCGTCGAAATTCTGCCTTAACATTTTTTTTGAGGGAAAGACACTCAAAAATTTTTCGATTGAGTAGAATTTGACTAGTATTCAATTCTTAAATTTTGACTAAGATTTAATACATTTGAGCTTGGTCAAGTAAGCTACACATCTCCAATGGCAGGCGAAAAAAATAAAGAAAAACTAATCTTAGATGCAGCAATAGCCTTGTTTACTACTCAAGGTTTTACAGCAACCCGCATGGAGGATGTATCCAAGAAAGCAGGAATTAGTAAGGGGTTGACCTATTTCTATTACAAGAACAAGGAAGACCTTTTTATGGCCCTCACCAAGAAGGCCTTTGATCTCCTAAAAGATGAGTTTCGAGATACACTCCGTGCCAAAGGTAAAAATGGATTAGAAATGCTAACCGATCTAGTACAACGCATCTGGAAGTTTGAGAAAGATCATCCCGTGTACTACCAATCCATCATTCATTTTTTGGACTTGCTGAAAAAATACAGCAACCCAGCGTTGAAATCACAAATCAATCCCTTGATTTTGGACTCCATACATTTCCACAAATTATTGGAAATTCAACTAGAGCCTACTCGTCTGGGTATACAAATCGTATCGCAAGGAATAAAGGACGGAAGTATACGTCCTGAACTTCAAGCTGAGATCACTTTTTATACCATTTGGAGCATGGCTTTGGGCTATGAAAAAATGGAAGGACCCATTTCGTTTGAGGGAAAAGAAACCAAGATAAGCCCAGAAGCATGGCAGCGAGGTTTCCTCAAATTGATGCAAGACATGTTGAAAGGAACCATACAGGCCACTAAACCTCAGGTGGTTCAAGCAAGTTTATTTTAATAAAAAAGGGGCCTTGGCCCCTTTTTTTATCTGCTTTTCCACAATTCTTTCAATTGCTTGCCGTTGACCAGCAATACAAATCGAACTGGATTGGGAATCAATACAATTCGCATATCGACTTTACCTAGTTCATCGGATTCAATAGGCACTCCCTGCTCCCCACTCACCTCATAGGTAATACTTCCTCTTGCATCAGGAAGCATTTCCTGGTAGTGATTGGCCAGGTAGGCCGTAGGTAGCAACACATCCGTATCAGACTTTAATTTGGTGTAGATTTTCTCCAATTCAGGAGCCAATATCGCTTCGTAATTTTCATTGAAGTCATCTTCGAGATCATGCAATTGCTCTTCTAGATCGTCGTAGTTTTCGTCGCTATACTCCAAAGCGCTTAGCTGAATCCGTTGTTGTACAATTTCGGTAAGCTCTTGGTCTAATTTTTCCCAATTCATGGTTGATCTCTTAACTGTTCGATTGCAAATATGGCGATAATCCTAAAATTAGCTGTTCAAATACACGTAACTATTCACTGACAAGTAGGATTTTTCCATTTCTTCCCGCTTGTTCGTAAGCATCTAATGCAGCTTTAAACTCAGACAAGGGATAAGTTGCGGCTACATCCGCTTTGGAATCATCTTGCATCAAAAATCCGAATACCCGTTGAAAAGCCTTCATTCGCTGTTCTGCAGGAAGCTCTTCAATCCAGGTACTTAGCCAGAATCCATCGATTCGTAGATTTTTAAAAATTAGCAAGCCACTATTGATTGAAAGGTTTTCTAAGGCTAGCGCTCCAAATACCATCATCCTGCCCTTTTGCTTCAGACAAGACAAGGCCTTCACGCCCAACTCTCCTCCTACCGCATCAAAAACCACGTCAACTCCTACCTCGGTTTTTTCAAAGATTACTTTTGCCAATTTCTCTGTAGCTGTATTGATCACCAACTCAGCTCCCAAATCGAGCAACAATTCCTTTTGAGACTCATGACGAACAGTTGCTGCTACCCGGATCCCTTTGGCTTTGGCCATCTGAATTGCAAACTTGCCAAAGGCAGAAGCACCAGCAGTGAGCAACAACCACTGTCCAGCTTCTAGCCCAGCATCTTCAATCATGCCATAGGCTGTCATCGGATTTACAAAAGCTTGACAGGCTACAGAATCCGGCATTTGCGCAGGAACGGGAATTACCAAAGCGGCAGGAATGCAAACATATTCCTTCCAGGTACCAATAGCAGTAAACATCACGCGAGTACCTACAGGTACTTTTCCTGATTCATCTGACTTTTCTACCACCCCACAGGCCTCAAATCCCGCACTGCTTGGAAGCTTGGGCGTAATGCCATACATCCCGCGAACAAACATAATATCCGAGGGATTGATGTTTCTGGCCGTTACCCGAATGAGCACCTCATGTGGCTTAGCCTGAGGCATTTCACTTTCTTTGAGATACAATACTTCCTGGGGCCTACCTGTTTGATCAAAAATTAATTCTTTCATGTGCTCTTAAAAAGGATAAAATGTGTGGTATAATTTCAAATTGCTTGGGCCACAAGTTACAGCATGGCCATATTTTTCCTATCTTTTGGAAGAAAATTAACCCAAAAACGAATGGATTTATCTTCAGTTTTTTCATTGGATGGTAAGGTAGCCCTGATCACAGGCGCTAGCAAAGGAATCGGATTTAGCATCGCAGAAATCTTCGCTGCAGCTGGAGCTAAAGTTGTCATCAGCAGTAGAAAGCAAGATGTGCTGGACGAACAAGCCCTTCAGCTCAATTCAAAAGGATACGAAGTAACCCCAATAGCCTGTAATGTAGGCAACATGGCCGAGCTCGCTGTGCTTGTTGAAAAGACAGTTGAAAAATACGGAACCATCGATATCCTCGTAAATAATGCTGCCAGTAATCCTGTTTTTGGACCCGTACACGAAACTACCCTTGAGGCCTTCGACAAGATCATGAATGTCAATGTCAAGGCTGCATTTGAACTAAGCAGACTTTGCTACCCCCACTTGCGGAAGTCATCTAATGCATCTGTCATCAACATTTCGAGCATTGGGGGCTTGTCGCCTGAACAAGGACTCGGAATTTACTCCGTTTCGAAAGCTGCTTTAATCTCCCTAACCAAAGTATTCGCCAAAGAATGGGGCGATTCTAAAATTCGCGTAAATGCGATTTGCCCTGGCCTCATTCAAACCAAATTCTCGGAGGCACTCTGGTCCAATGAAAAAATCATGGCCATGATTATCAAACAGTTGGCGATCAAACGCGCAGGAACGGCGGAAGAGATCGGTGCAATGGCATTATTCCTAGCTTCTCCAGCATCCACCTACACCACCGGAGCGATTTTGACCGCGGATGGAGGCTTTACCATTTGATTGATCATGCAGCCTACACAAGATATTTCTTCTGAACAACTTCAGGAACTCCTAAAAGCCTACCGGCAGTTTGTAGAACAGGAAATCTTCCCAATTGACCTGCAGGTGGTCAGAGGCCCCTTCAAACAATATTTACCCCAGCTTAAAGCCCTTCGCGAACAAGCAAAGTCCCTCGGACTTTTTGCACCTCACCTTCCCAAAAATGAAGGAGGCTTAGGTCTGAACCTCCTTCAATTTGCGCATATCTCTGAGATTTTAGGCCAAAGCCCAATTGGACATTACGTATTCAACTGTGCTGCCCCTGATATCGGCAATATGGAGCTACTCCACCAGTTTGGATCTAAAGAGCAAAAAGCGAAGTGGCTCGGTCCCCTGCAGCGAGGAGAAATTCGCTCTTGCTTTGCGATGACCGAACCAGATTTTGCAGGAAGTAACCCAGTAAACCTGGCTACCACAGCGGTAGTAGACGGGGATGACTACCTCATTCAAGGTCACAAATGGTTTATAACAGCTGCCGATGGGGCACAGTTCACCATTGTGATGGCAGTAACCAATCCCAATGCTCCCTCTCCTTACCAGAAGGCCAGTATGATTTTGCTTCCACTAGATACTCCTGGCTATACTTTGGTTCGCAACATTCCCATTATGGGAGAAGCGGGTGAGGATTACCTTTCCCATGCCGAAGTGAAATTTGAGCAGTGCCGAGTGCCAGTGACCAATCGCATAGGACTGGAAGGCCAAGGATTTGCACTTGCACAGGAGCGACTTGGTCCAGGACGCATCCACCACTGCATGCGTTGGATTGGTATCTGTGAACGTGTTTTTGACATGATGTGTACCCGCGCCCTTTCCCGAGAACTCGAGTTGGGTAAAGTTTTGGCTGAAAAGCAAACCATCCAAAACTGGATTGCTGAAAGTCGAGCCGAAATCAAGGCCAGCCGTTTGATGGTCTTGGATACCGCGCAGAAGATGCAGGAACTGGGAGCGAAAGCAGTAAAAGAAGATATTTCCACCATCAAATTTTTCGTGGCAGATGTGCTAATGAAAGTAGTTGACCGGGCCATTCAAGTTCACGGTGCCTTGGGAATCACGGACGATACGCTCCTCTCCTTCTGGTACCGACACGAGCGCGGTGCACGAATCTACGATGGCCCCGATGAAGTGCATAAATCAGCCCTAGCGAGAAGCATTCTGAAAAATTACAGCAACAAATGAGCAATACGCTAACTTTTGATTTGCTCAAAGAATACTTGGCTACACCCCTAAATTGTCCTTCTGAGCAAATTCAAATCAACCAGCTTCCTGGAGGGTATTCCAACCTGAGTTTTTTGGTGGAAAGCCCCGCTCAAAAACTAATCTTGAGACGTCCTCCCTTTGGTGAAAAAATTGCCAAAGCTCACGATATGGGAAGAGAGTTTGCCATCCTTCAAGGCTTAAAAAAAGCAGGCTACACCAAAAGCCCTACCCCTATCCTTTTCTGTGAAGACGAATCCATTTTTGGAGCCCCCTTTTTTTTAATGGAATTTGTGGAAGGTGCGATTATTCGAAATAAGGTGCCACAGGGAATGTTGCTAGGCCAGCAGGAATTTGATAAGCTTTCCAGAAGTGCCGTAGACTGCTTGGTGGAGCTCCATCAGTTGGAACTTGTACAATCTGGCCTGATCCAATTGGGCAAACCTGAGGGCTTCACACAACGGCAGGTGACAGGATGGGTGGAGCGGTACTTCCGAGCAAAGACAAAAGAAATTCCAGATCTGGAAAATGCAGCCACCTGGCTTCAGGAAAATATTCCTTCCACAGAATACACGGCCTTTATTCACAACGACTTCAAATACGACAACTTGGTTTTGGATCCTGCTAATCCCTGCAGTATTCGCTCGGTCCTGGATTGGGAGATGGCCACCATTGGCAATCCCTTGATGGATTTAGGAACAACGCTCGCGTATTGGGCGGAAGAAAACGATCCTGAAATACTCAAACTATTTAATTTGAGCCACCTACCCGGTAATCTGACCCGGGAAGAGTTGATGGATTACTATTTCACAAAAGCTGCCGGATCAAAGGAAGAAATGATCTTTTATTATGTTTTTGGATTAGTTAAAGTTGCAGTCATCGCCCAGCAAATCTTCAAAAGGTATTCCTTGGGCCATTCCACAGACGCCAGATTTGGACAATTAATCCATGTAGTGGAAGCTGCAGGCAAAAAAGCAATAGAAACCCTTCAAACGAATCAACTCTAATTCCCATGACTCTTCAAAAAATTTGCATCCTAGGTGCTGGAACACTTGGCTCACGCGTGGCCCTTCAAGCCGCAATTTCAGGATTTACAGTTACCCTTTTTGACCTGAAACAAGCATCCCTAGATTCTGCAAAGCTGACCATGCAAAAAATCATTCGCCAGCTAGTTCGTGCGGGAAACCTTGCTGAATCACAGGTTCCAGAAATCCTTGAACGCGTACAACCCACCTTGAATCTGAGGGAGGCCTTGAAAGGAGCTGATTTGGTGAATGAAAGTGTGACCGAAGATGTATCAATCAAGAAGGCGCTATGGACTGAAGTTGGACAGCTCGCCGACCCACATACCTGGTTGACGACAAATACCTCCTACCTACTCCCATCCCAGTTTGCAGAAGAAACAGGCCGCCCCAAGCAGTTTTGTGCCTTCCACTTTCATGATGTATTCTATTCGAGAGTAGTTGATATCATGCCTCATCCTGGTACAGACCCTGCCCTAATTGAGGTATTGGAAGTACTCGGAAGGCAATTAAATCAGGTTCCTGTCATCGTACGCAAAGAAAATCCAGGATACTTGTTCAACACCATGCTGATGGCCCTATTGGGTGCTGCCGGGAAATTGATCACTCGAGAAGTAGGCAGCATCGAAGACATCGACAAATCTTGGATGGTCAATTTCCACATGCCGATGGGACCCTTTGGCATTTTGGATTCCATCGGATTGGATACGGCTTGGCATGTCACCCACAAGATGCCCGACTCGGCTTCGCAAGCCTTTGCAGCGCTATTGAAAACTTACATTGAGCAAGGTAAACTAGGGGAGAAAAGCGGAGAAGGATTCTATACCTACCCCAATCCACGCTACAGGGAACCCGACTTTATTCAGTAAATGAAAATTGGATGTATTTGATTTTTTCGCCCTTATCCGAAAAAATCTTCTCGTAACGCGTCTTGATGCCGTGATGTGCATCACGAAGTTCACTTTCGTAAAAATCAGCAGTATTGTAATGGATTTGGCAATCCGGTCGATCCTTCAATACCAAGTCGGTATACTCATAGAGCCCCGTATTGTCTGTTTTGAAGTGGATGAGTCCACCAGCCTTGACCAACTGCTTGTACATCTCCAAAAACTTCGGGGAAGTTAACCTCCGCTTTTCATCCCCATCCCTTGGAAATGGATCTGGGAAGGTAATCCAGAGTTCGGAGATCTCACCTGGAGCAAAAAAATCCTGCAACTGCTGAATTTGGGTACGCAAAAAAGCCACGGTCTGAATTCCCTCAGCCGTAGCACTGGAGCTACCCTTCCAAATTCTACTGCCTTTGATGTCTACTCCAATAAAATTTTGGTTGGTATACTGTCTGCCCAAGCCCAAGGTAAATTCACCTCTTCCGCAGGCCAATTCAACGACTAAGGGTTGATTATTGGCAAACTGGAGTGCATTCCACTGTCCTTTTATCTGCTCAAAAATAGGCTTACCAGCCTGTACTACATTGGGATTTACTTCGTTTTGGGCAAAGCGAACCAGCTTTTTTCTACTCATTAAAGATTTTCAATTTCTGCAACTACAAAAGTACTTCCTCCTATAAATATCAGGTCATCTGGCGAGGCATTTTTTCTCGCAAATTCTAGGGCATCCATCACCTTGGGAATTACCTGTCCCTTCAATCCCTTTTCACTTGCCTTGCTTGCCAATTCATTGGCATCCATCGCTCGTGGGATACTTGCTTGGCAAAAAATATAGCTCGCCTCTAGGGGAAGCAAACCCAAAACCTTGGAGATGTCCTTGTCATTGACCATTCCAATCACCATCCACAGCTTCGCATACGCGTAATTCTTAAGTTGAGCCACTACTTCTAGTATTCCTGCTTCATTGTGCCCTGTGTCAGCAATCGTTAAGGGCTTGGTCTGCAAAATCTGCCACCTCCCTTTCAAGCCGGTGCGCTCCGAAATACTTTCCAAACCTGCTTTTATGGCCCTATCCGTAAGGTTCCAACCCTGATCCCGAAGCTGCTTGACCGCCTCCAAGATGCCCGGAAGGTTAAAGCGTTGGTAGTCGCCATTCAAGTCTAACTTTAATTCAAACTCTCCCTCACTGCTACGAACTTGAAAATTGGCTCCAGTATCTGAGGAAACACCTTCTGATTTTTGAATTTTAGTTACCTCCCACAATTGATCCGCAAATACAAGGCTTGCCTGCATAGCGGCTGCCTGCTGGGCAAATACTGCCTGCGTTTCTTTTTGGCTTTGGCTGATGACAACGGGAACACCTGCTTTGATGATTCCTGCTTTTTCTCCTGCGATCAAAGGAAGGGTATTCCCCAAGAATTGGGTGTGGTCGTATCCAATATTAGTAATAACGCAAAGCTCGGGATGAATCACATTGGTACTGTCCAGGCGGCCTCCCATCCCCACTTCGATCACTGCCACATCCACGGCCTCTTTGGCAAAATACCAGAATGCCATTCCTACAGTCATCTCAAAAAAGCTAGGTTGAAGCTCGTCCAAAAAGGCTTTGTTGTTGAGCACAAATTCAACTACCCCATCTTCGGTAATTTCTTGTCCATCAATCCGAATTCGTTCAGTGAAGGATCGGAGGTGAGGAGAGGTGTAAAGTCCTGTTTTATACCCTGCAGCTTGGAAAACCGCAGCCAAGGCATGAGAAGTACTCCCCTTTCCATTGGTCCCTGCCACATGAATCGTTTTGAAAGTATCTTGTGGATTGCCCAGGTGAGCACAGAGGGAAATGGTATTCGTCAAATCTGCTTTGTAAGCAGAAGCCCCTACCCGCTGAAACATGGGTAAGGCATTAAAAAGGTAATCCAAAGTTTCTCGGTAAGTCATTTTACTCCACCTTGATCACAAAAGTGATTTTCCCAGTTGAAAAATCAGCCACAGCAGAAGAGCCCGATTTTTTGAAATTGAGTTGGTTGACTACTTGGCGGTAATAGGCCAATACCGCATTGGACACATTTGATTCCTTAGTTCTTGCTAGGACAACTTTTCCAGACCCATCTATGGTTATTTCAAAGACGATTTTACCATTTCGAGTGGATACCCGGTCGTTGATCGCTGGTCGGGAGGCAAAATCCCAGCCTGCCAGATCCAAGCTATACCCAGCACCTCCTGCGGCACCATTAGCCGTACCTGAAGGATTACCTTGATTGCCTTTGGTATCGGAAGTTCCTTGACCTGTAGAAGCACTCGAATTGGTCCCCTTTCCGGATTTTCCTCCAGCCCCAAAAATTGCCCGCTGATCCACTTTGGGTTGTTCCACTACTTTTGGGTTTACTTCTTTCGATTCTTCTTTTACTGGCGCAGCAGTCGCTGTGTTTTCCCCTTTGATGGGAGAAGGCTGGGTACTTACCGCTTGGTAGGTACTTGGCTTAGAGGAAGTTGTTTTTGGAGTCGTTGCAGCAACTGCTTGTTGCGTGGGCGTCACCTCACCTGGAGCGGGAGACTCGGTCGCAGTAGTTTCAGAAGTGGTGGTAGGTATTTGGGACTGATCCCCAGCACCAAGGTCTGAAAACCCCAAGTTCAACTCCATTCCATAGGTTGGTTTTGGAGGATCGGGTTGCTCCCAAACCACAATAAAATAAAATGCAAGAAAGAGCAACACCTGAACTCCTATGGTGATTAGTACCGATTGGATTCGGCTTTTTTGCTCGAGTGAATTGGAGTTCACACCTACCATCAATTGTAGGGTTTAGTCGCTATAGATACATTGGCACCCAGTCCTGCTGCGATGCCTCCAATTTCAACTAGATATTCTACAGGTACCTCCTTGTCCAAATGCAAGACTACCTGACCTTTTTTACCCTCCAACAAGGGGGTGAGAACGGATTTGAGTTGATCTCGTGTTACCAACTGATCGTTGACCGAAAACTGCAGGTCTTTGGTAACCGATACGGTCACTTCCTGCATCACGATATCGGAAGTTTCACTAGAGGGCAAATTTACCGACAAGCCTGAAGGAGTGATAAATGAGGAAGTAAGCATGAAAAATATCAGCAACAAAAAGATGATGTCCGTCATGGAGGACATGCTGAAGGAAGCGTCGACTTTATTTTTCTGATGCAATCCCATCGCTATTTGTCTTGAAGAAGATCGATGAATTCAATAGAAGTATACTCCATGTGGTGTACCAATTTGGATACTTGGGTGACCAAATAGTTGTAACCCAAGTAAGCGATAATTCCAACCACCAACCCTGCGGCAGTAGTAATCATCGCTTCGTAAATTCCAGAAGAAAGCAATTTGGGGGATACCATGCCATCCTCCTGTGCAATAGAGATAAAAGCTTGAATCATCCCTGTTACAGTTCCTAAAAATCCAATCATTGGAGCAGCACCAGAGACAGTCGCCAAAACGCCCAAGTTTTTTTCCAACTTGTAGATTTCTAGTTTTCCCACATTCTCGATCGCCACCTCTATATTTTTCAAAGGCGAACCAATACGGTCTATCCCTTTGGAAATCATGGCTGCTACTGGAGTATTTTCACCAGCACAAAGCATTTTTGCTTTTTCAACCTGTCCATTTTGCACCAAAATTTTCACTTGATCCATCAAACTCCCTGGAGTTTTGGAAGCCTTTCGAATTACAAGAAGCTTCTGGATGAAAATGAAAATCGCCAATACGAACAATACGTAAAGTGGAATCATCATGTAGCCACCCTTGATCAAAAGGTCCAAAAGCCCGATGGACTGATTGCTGGCTGCTACTGCAGCTGGAGCGGTGGTGACGGAATCAATAGCAAGTGTCTGTAATAAAATCATGGTCAAAATTTCAAAATCCAATACCCATTTGATTGTTGTGCTTTCAATTCATTAAGCTTGTTAGAAGCTTCACTCCATGAACTGAATGATCCAGCTGCCAATCTATAGTTTGTACTCCCCTCATACGGATATATCAACTGGTATTCAGCAAACTTATTGCCTGTTTTCTGAATAAATCGATCTGTTTCTTCCTCGGTTCCAAAGCTGCCTATCACTAAAAAATACTTCGCCTTTCCTTCCTTTTGGGTTACTCGGGTAATCTTTGGTTGTGTTGCAATTGATGTGCCAGAAGTAGTAGGAACAGCCGGTAATTCGGAAATAACACTCCCAGAAGAATCTTGAACCGGAACCGAATCTACAGCTGCAAGTGCTGAGCTATCCACTTGGGGTTTTTGAGGTACAGCAGTGATTGGAGGCGTTACAGGAACTTCTACATCCCCTTCAAGGGGTTCCTGATTGATTTTAAGTTGAAAAACGATTACAGAAACTGCTCCAATAAATGCAAATACAACCACCCAAACCCATGTTTTGGATTTTTTTTCTGGATTCTTTACAAGAGGCTTCGGTGCTTCAACTGGTCTACTTGGCTTTGTTTCTTTTTTCTTTTCTACAGTAGCGACAGGAGGAGCCTTTGGCAACTCCTCAACAGGAGGAGGCGTTGAAACCTTTGCTTCTTTTGCTTTAGACTTTGATTTAGAAAGTGGGCTAATTTCTACAAAAGGGAGACCAAAATCCTTGGGATCTGACCACTGTTTGGGATTCGATTCTTTTTCTGCCATGGTGCTATTGAGAAGATACGAAACTAACTTAAAACTAGGTAAAGCCCAACCCTAGGCATTGGTAAATTAAAATTTGAAACTCAGCCCCCCAACTCCTTGAATTCCTCGCACTGGATAGTTCATCCAACGCATGTTGTTCCGATTCAATAAGTTGGCTCCATTGGCAAACACTGCTAGACGGGAATTAATTCGATATTCCAAATTGACTTGCAGGTCAACCACTACAGGCAATTTGACCACCTCAGCTTGCGTGGGTAAGGTATCTATCTGTCCCAAACCTCTTGCTTTCATGCCCCCTAAAACTTGGAGATTGGCTTGAAGAGTAAAATTCTTGAATGGAGCAAATCTATGGTTCATACCTGCCGTCCAAGTAGGTCGATGCCAAGCAGTTTGCAGGGTACTTAAGTTGTAATGGAAAAAATCAAGCTGGGCAGTTACCTTATATTTTTCGGAAACTGAAAATTCCACATCTGAATTGAACTGCAGCACAGTAGCCTGCTGATCGTATACCAATTCAAACCTAGAAGTATCAGCAAAAGAATTGACAAAGAAATGAAGATTGGACTGCCGACGAACAGCCATGCCTGCCCGATACACTAATTTATCGGTTGCGAGCCCCTCTACCCCTGCCGCAAACACAAAGGATGTAACCGTATTCAACAATTGATCACTAGGTCCTAGGAAAGGATTTTCTTGAACAAAACTTCGGTAGGTATTGCGCTGAACATCACCAGAAATAGCTGCGTTCACTTTGAGATTTCTTGATACCTGATAGGTGGATTTTAGTACTGGAAAAATGCGAATCGCAGGTTTACTTTCCGCTACTGAATCATTATCAGAAACCAAAACAACAGCAGCTGTAAAATGGAAATCACCATATTCATACTGCCCTTCAGGCCGAATTGAAAAATAGTTTCGGTTTAGATCATACCGCAAGTCTTCTGTAGCAGTCGTAAAGTACGAAACCCCCAAACTAGCCTTCATTTCTTTGGATGGCCTAAATTCTCCTTTTCCTTCAAACCCAAGTTCCTGCTCTCGCACTGCATAGCTATCTCTGAATCCTCCCAGAACGATTTCCCCAGCATATCCGATTCGACCCACTTTGTCTAGGTCGCGGATCCCCAACTTTAAATCTCCATGGAGTTGCTTGTTCGAAGCAAAATAGGAACCAAAATCCACATTTGGAGGGATTACAAACCCTAAGTCTCGACCATAAAAGGTATAAGCATCTCTTTTTAGATCTAGGGAAGCATACAATTCCGATTCATCCAAAAAGTAACTGACATCTCCAGCCAGTTGCGTATGTGATTCTTTACTTTCCTCATCCATCCAGCGTACTGGGCCTTTTCCAAAACTCTGGTGGTGGAATTTTGTAGCATACTGCCATTCGGAGGATTGGGTAGAAAGGTAGCGTCCTTCAACCAAAGGGGATAAAAAATTACCGTAGCCTACCCGAACCCATCCTGGAAACAAATCCAACTTGGGAGCTTTCCATTCTTTTTTGGCAGGTTCCGTTAGAATTTCAGATGCAGGAACGGGAAGAAAAAATGGCATTATTGGAAAAGTGAGCGATCCCAAGGCTTTGGGCTGTGGCAATACAGGCATCTTTTCGAAACTTCGAATCTGCTTTGGCAATCGGATTTCTCGATCTTTTTGAATCACAAAAACCTGATCTTGAAGACCTCCTCGTGCAGCAGTTTGTGCAGCACTAAAATTTAGGCTTCCGAAAAAAACCACTGAAACTAAGAATAGGATGTAAATTCTTCTCATGATTTAGTCCAGGCTTTTAAGTGTAGCTGCTGCTTTTTCTTTGACCATAGCATCGGTAGATTGATCTATCACGGATTGGAGGGTCGCCTTCGCTTGAAATACCTCTCCCAACTTCAGGTAGTTGTCAGCCAGAAGCAAAAACATGCTTCCATACCAATAATCAAACTCGGAAAATGGAGTCGAATAGTCGAAAATTAATTCGTTTGAACCCTTAAAATCACCCTTTTCTTGGTATTGAAGCGCAAGCAGGTACAATGCTTCTGCCGCCTCCTCAGTGGTGTATTCCTGGATTAGCTGGCCAAAACTATCCTCGGCCTCAGCGTTTTGTCCTAGGGAGCGCTGGGATTTGCCTTTCACCAATAGCGCTTTAGCAGCTGAACCTGGAATCAATTCCTCTTGTGCAAGCAATTGGGTAGCTGAAGTAATTGCTTGAGGGTAATCCTTCAAAGAAAAATAGGAGTTCATCATTCCTAGTGTTACCTCTGCTTCATCAATTGGAGATCTGGATTGGCCTACAATAGATGCAAAATAGCGCAAGGCTTCAGAGAACTCTTCCCTTTCCAAGGCAAATTTTCCCAATTGTTGGATGGATTTAACACGATACGGAGATGCGGGCTGCTGCTCCATCAGCTTAAACAAATCATAGGCTCTTTCTACATCTCCAGCTTGTTTGTAAGCATCCGCTGCAAAGTATATGGCCTCACTTTTTTGAGCCGATTCTGGGTAGGTCCTTAGGTAGCTATCCAGTGCCTTGGCCGCCTGAGGAAACTTTTGGCTGAGGTAGAGGCTCTTCGCAGATTCATATTCTAACGTTTGAACAGATCCTGTATTGCGGTTGGTGTTTTTATAGTTTTGAAGGTACTCTCCAAACTCTTCTGCTTTGTCCTGTACGGCTAAAGCCTCTTGAAGGCCTTTCAACGCAGCTTCAGAATTTTCTGCCATAGGATGCTCTTCCAAAATCTTTTTGTAGTCCGCTTGGGTTTGACCGAAGCGCTGCAATGAATAGTTGGCCACTGCCCTCCCCTCCAAAGCATACGGCAGGAACGGTGAATTTGGTCGTTCACGGATCAATTCACTAAAGGCGGTGGTTGCTTCTTCGTAACGAAGCTCTTCGAGGTAAATCTGACCCTTCTGGAAAAATGCATCCTCCAAGTAAACACTCGTTTTAAAATTTGCAAGCAATAAGTTGAGTTGCTCCACAGCCGCTTGATTCTTTCCCTGGTAGTTGGTCACTACGGCCAATTGCAGGTGTGCATAATCCTGTCCTGCTACTTTTTGATCTATGGCTTCAGAGAAAGTTGCCTCTGCCTGAGCAAATTTCTTTTGAACGAAATAGCAATCTCCCAGCCTCAGCAAGGCATCTTGAAATGCCGCTTCATTTTTGTTTCGTTGACTGTTACGGTAGGTTTGGAATTGCTGCTCTGCAGATGAATAATCTTGCGTATTAAAATACGCATAGCCCAATCCGTAGGTAGCCTTCAAAAAATAGGGATCAGCAGTTGAAGTTTGATTGATTGCAAGCTGATAGGAATCAATAGCCTGGGCGAATGCCTCTTGCGCACTGTAAATCTCTCCCTTCCAGAAATGCGTCTCAGCCAAAAGGTTCCGGTCCAAAGGATAATTTTGAGATTTGGACAAATAGCTAAGCGCTTGCTCAAACTTTTGATCTCGGTAATAAATTAGTGCCTGGTAGTAGGCTACTTTTTGATAGGCTTGTTGAAGTCGTGGAGATTTGCT
>CAMCBC010000046.1 GCA_945872775.1 Spirosoma fluviale
TCACTCCTGATGGAAAAGGCATTTATTTGATTGCGGGCAACCATGTAGATGTGCCTGAAATGAATTCCTATCGTCTGCCAAAAGTATGGCAAGAGGACAACCTTTTTCCGCTAATCAAAGATCCTAGAGGTCATGCGAATGATAGAATAGCACCTGGAGGATGGATCGCTCGAATTAATCCTGAGGGAACAGATTGGGAATTGATCAGTGCAGGCTACCGAAATGCTTTTGATTTTGACGTCAACGAGGTGGGTGACATCTTTGCCTACGATGCGGATATGGAGTGGGATTTTGGAATGCCTTGGTACCGTCCTACTCGTATCAACCATGCCACGAGTGGGTCTGAATTTGGTTGGAGAACGGGTAACTCTAAGTGGTCTCCAGTTTATCCCGACAACCTTCCTGCAGTGCTCAATATCGGTCAAGGCTCGCCTACGAACGCTATGTTTGGCTTTAAAGCTAATTTTCCTAGTAAATATAAAAAAGCACTTTATGCCTTTGACTGGAGTTTTGGAATCATCTATGCCATTCACCTAACTCCAAATGGCGCTACCTATGACGCCACAGCTGAGGAGTTTATTTCAGGTTCTCCACTCCCACTTACAGATGGAATAATAGGTCCAGATGGCGCATTTTACTTTGCTACAGGCGGAAGAAGACTTGAATCTGATCTGTATCGCATAACCTACAAGGGCGAGCTGGATACCTATGTTCCTATGACAGAAGCAGATCTTCCAAAGGAGGCTAAGATTCGAAGAGAGCTGGAACAATATCATCGAGCAGGAGCTCCTGCAGAAGGGATAGAAAAGGCCTGGGCCCAGCTTGGTCATGAAGATCGCTATGTGCAGTATGCTGCAAGATTGGTTTTGGAGCATCAGCCTGTGGCTTCATGGAAGGGTAAGGCCTTGGCCGAGCCTGATGCCTATAAGAAAATGCAAGCAATTCTAGCACTAGCACGGCATGGATCGAGTGCTGATGCAGCCGCCATGTTCAACAGCTTGATGCAAATAGACTTCAAGAAGCTATCTCCAAAAGATAAGCAAGACATACTTCGGACCTTTGAAGTGCTTTTGGCTCGACATGGATCCAATGCGGAAGCGGTTAAGCCTCAATTGATTGCTTACTTGGATCCGCACTATCCAGCCAATGATAACCTGCTAGATCGCTCACTTTCTATCCTTCTGGTTCACTTGGATGCACCTACTGCGGTAAGCAAGACCCTTGCATTACTTAAAAATGCCAAGGATGATCCCAACTATCAAAAGACCTTTACTGAATCTTCAGATTTGATTTTGAGAAATCCTCAGTATGGTTTGGATATTGCCAATATGCTGGCCAATGTACCCCCTGCGCAAGCTACCTTCTATGCGACCGTTTTAGGTGGAGCAGATAAAGGTTGGACTGCTGCCCAGCGAGTCGAGTATTTTGGATGGATCAAAAATGCCCTTACCGCATACAAAGGAGGACGTAGCTATGTAGGCTTCCTGGATCGTGCCCGAAAAATGGCTTTGGCCTCCGTGGATAAAGCGGACTTTGAAAAGTACGATGAACTATCAGGAGGTAAATTACTGACTGAGAGTGGAAATGATATTATTAATTCTGGTATTCAACCAGAAGGCCCAGGTCGCCGCTGGACTCTGGAAGAAGCAGAGCCATTAGTTGCTAATTTGGTGGGTCGTGATTTGGTTAAGGGAAAAGCCATGTATGCTGCTACCCTATGTCAGTCTTGCCACACCATGCAGGGTGCCGGTGGAGCAATAGGCCCGGATTTGAGCCAGTTGGGAACCCGTTTTTCTGCCAAAGACATCTTGGTGGCTACCTTGGATCCTAGCGCTACCATCTCTGATCAATACCAATCTACGGTTCTCGAACTCAAAGCGGGAGGCTCAATATTGGGTAAGATCAATGATGAGGATGCGAAGAATTATTACATTTCTCAGAATCCATTTGCTCCAAACGATATAAAAACCGTTGCCAAAAGCACCGTAGCATTGAAGAAAAACTCGGAGGTATCTATCATGATGCCAGGGCTGATCAATCGACTCAATGAGGAGGAATTGAAAGACTTGATGGCATACCTTATCTCAGGTGGAAATGCGAATCATGCCGTGTACAAGCAACCTACTGCACAGCGATGAAAATCCCCAATCTTAGACCTTATTTGCTCCTCGAGGTATTCGCAGTGGTGATGCTGCTTGGGTATGCGCTCCTCTCCAATGGGGGAACATCCAGTCAGCCATCCGTTCCGGTACAAACATTTCAGGATGGATTTACCCCCATTTTTGATGGCAAAAGCTTGCAAGGCTGGGAATTTGATCCGGTTTACTGGTCAGTAAAGGATGGTGCAATGGTTGGAGAAATCACTGCAGCTACGGTACTTAAAAACAATACTTTCATCATCTGGAAAGGGGGTGAGCTTGGTGATTTTGAGTTGAAGGTAGATTATTGGATTTCAGAAAATGGAAACTCAGGAGTACAATACCGGAGCGATCGATTCATAGAGTTGCCCTATGCCCTTCGAGGTTACCAAGCAGATATTGATGGAGCAAATCGTTATACGGGCCAAAACTATGAGGAACGCAAGCGAACTACCCTTGCATATCGAGGACAGCGTACTCAGATTAGTGCACAGCCCGATTCAATACCTTTAGTTGGTGGATACGTACAAAAAAATGCTTGGAGGGGATTAGCCCTTGTAGGTGAATTGGGCGACCGCACTACGCTAGGTAATCTGATCAAAAAAGGGGAGTGGAATACCATTCATATTGTGGCAAAGGGGAATGTGATGAAGCATTATGTAAATGGCACCCTGATGAGCGAGGTGGAGGATACCGATACCAAAAACAGAAAATTGTCTGGCTTATTGGGCTTCCAAGTGCATGTTGGACCTCCAATGAAAGTAATGTTTAAGAATATACTCCTGAAAAAGGGGAGCTAGAATCAGGAATGTAAGTTTGTTTTCAAAAAAAATATCCGAACATTCCAATCAAAAAAAATAGTATCAAGCTTTTAAAGAGAGGTTCCACTAGTTGAACCCTCTCTTTAAGGCTTGAATAATCCAACACTAAAAAATGGCGCGAATAAAACCCCAAAATTGGAAGCATACGCTCTCCAACTCTCAGCAACTAGGAGGAATAGAAACGTCTGTTCTTGACAATGGCGCAGGCAGAGGAGTCCGTATCGCTTGGATCAATACGGGAACGGGGCTACGCTACAAGTTGGTATTGGACCGCGGCATGGATATTTTGGATGCCTTTTTCAATGAACATAGCCTCGCTTGGATTTCTCATGCGGGCCTGACCGCTCCGCAACCTTTCTCGAACCAAGGCATTGATTGGCTCCGCACCTTTGGCGGGGGATTGCTGACTACCTGCGGATTGTCTAATGCCGGTCCTCCCAATTCGGATGAACATGGATCTAGAGGGTTACATGGCAATTATTCCAATTTGGCTACCGAAATCATTTCCATCAAGCAGCCAGATATTTTCTCAGGAGATTTAAGCTACGAACTTCTAGGTAGAATTACCGAAAGCAGCACTTTTGGACCAAGTTTGGAACTGATCAGAAGGATTTCAGGCACCCTTGGGTCGACTGAAATTCATGTCCACGACCAAGTTACCAATAGAGGAAATGCACCTGCACCACACATGCTTTTGTACCATATCAATTGTGGCTGGCCTTTGATTAATGAAGGAACGCGGATTATTTGGAAGGGAGAAATAAAGCCAAAGCTAGGAGAGGCAGAGGTCAAGGAAAATTCCAGACGAGATGGTTTTAGACACTGTCCTGCTCCCATGGATAGCCATTCAGGCTTTGGGGAGGAGGTAGCATTTATTGATCCAAGCGCAGATGCAGGCGATTTAGTGGACTGTGGATACGTTAATGATGACCTAGAACTAGGCTTGAAAATTTCCTTTTCTAAAGCCCAACTTCCTTGGTTGATTCAATGGCAGCACTTTGGCAAAAATGAATATGTTACTGCCTTGGAACCTGCCACCCATCCGCCAATCGGTCAGGCTGCTGCGAGGTCTCAGAAAACCTTGATTTGGTTGGAGCCTGGAGCATCAAGAACCTACGACCTTAAGCTGGAAGTACTAACCGGGGAGGATGCTAAAAAATTTGGAGTATGAGACCTAGCTCAAAAACCAAATCCAAAGCCAGTACCTAAATACAAACTTAAATACTCAATCTAATCCATCACCCAAAAAAACCAAACGATTACCATGACTTTAGCTAAAAAAGCGCTCGAGCAGGGCGAAGGAATAGTGCGACTCACCCCAACTTGGGTTCCTCGTTCATTTTGCGTACCCGGTCGCCGAATCAAGTTGCACCCAGATGATTATTACGCCTTTGGAGGCATGCGCGGTGGCATCGATGAGCGTTGGTTTTCTTCGACCACTGCTGCCCAAAACGGCCCCCTCACTTCAAAAAATGAAGGCTTAAGCCATATCGCTTTCGAAGATGGGGGCAGTACCCAGCTCTTTTTGCTCAAGGATGCAGTGGAGGAATTGGGATCAGCACTGATCGGTTCCCGCCTTTGGAATGAGTTCAAGTCCTGGCCCATGTACTCCAAATTTTTTGACAACATGGGTCCTCTGCCACACCACATTCACCCCTCGGATGAATTTGGTAAACTGACGGGTCAAAATGGAAAGCCGGAGGCCTACTATTTCCCTCCACAGGTAAATAACCATGGGGGAGATTTTCCTTACACCTTCTTTGGCATCGCACCAGGAACGAGCAAGGAGACGATCTTGGATTGCTTGAAGAACTTCAACAAGGGAGACAACAAAATCACGAATTATTCTCAAGCCTTCCGCTTGCAGCCTGGTACGGGATGGGATGTGCCTCCAGGAATGCTTCACGCTCCTGGCAGCTTGTGTACCTACGAACCGCAAAAAGCCTCGGACATCTTTGCGATGTACCAATCTTTGGTCAACGAAGCTATTATTCCGGATGAGTTACTCTGGAATGCCTGCCCAAAGAACCGTTGGGGAGATTACGAACTCTTGCTTGAAATGATTGACTGGGATCTCAACGTCAATCCCAACTTGATGGACAACCACTACATGGAGCCCAAGCCGGTACATGATTCTGAGAAGATGCTTGCTGCTGGCTACCATGAAACTTGGATTTGCTACCGAGCCCATGACTACAGTGCCAAGGAACTGACTGTAATGCCAGGGCAGAGTGTGGTCATCACCGATGCCGCAGCTTATGGCATGATCATGATGCAAGGGCATGGAAAAATGGGGGTTTGGGATATTGAAACTCCTTCGCTAATCCGATTTGGGCAATTGACACACGACGAATACTTCGTGTCTGAAGATGCAGCCAAGGCTGGGGTGAAGATCACCAACCTATCCAAAACAGACCCCATTGTGATGCTGAAGCACTTCGGTCCTAAAAATCCAGATTTAAAAATTGCCTAAGAATCAATTCAAGTAGCCTTAAAGGAAATGGCTATTCAAAAATAAAAACACTAACAAAAAACCCAATAATACACAAACATGAATACGCTTCCCAAACTCCACAATGCCACCTGGCCAGGATTGGTCGGGAAAGGTCCGGATTCTGAACCCGTGATTCCTTTTGATGCGCTGCTTGCCATGACTGCGGCCTCCGAAGTCAATGGTGTCAAATTTGATGGAATCGATGTGGGCTTGCTCGAGCCCCATTTTAATCTGGATGATCCGGATGAACCCAAAAGACTGGCAGATAAGGTAGCCAAGCACCAACTCAAGGTAGGTTCCCTAGTGGCACCCATCTGGGCTGGTTCAGCCATGGGTAATGCCGATCAGCGAAAGACTTTCGTGGATATGGTGCGAAAATCCTGTGAATTTGGGCAAAAGCTCAAGGAACTGGGTGTTCGCGACTATGGTATTGTGCGGATAGATTCTGCAGCAGGTGTTTCCGATTGGTCAAAAGATCCATTGGCCAACTCCAAGTTGATCGCGCAGACCTTCCGTGAAGCAGCCGACGTAGCGGCAGGTTTTGGCGAGCGACTTGCAGCCGAAGGGGAAATTTGCTGGGGAGGAATGCACAGCTGGAAGCACATGGTCGAACTACTGGAAATGACCGATCGGAAGAACGTAGGTTTTCAAGCCGACATGTCCCATACGTTCTTGTATACTCTAGGTTACAATGCTCCCGAGCACCGTATTCTCCCTGCAAATGCAGATTTGAAGGATAGAGAAGCGATCAAGGTGGCACTCAAAACGGTGACTGACGCGCTTCGCCCATGGACGATTGACTTTCACGTAGCACAAAATGATGGTTCTGTTTTTGGATCTGGATCCCATGACAAAACAGGTCGTCACTGCCAGGCTACAGATCCAAACGGGGTGCTTGATATCTCCCATGATGCAGGTTACTGGATGCGAGATTCCGCTGGAAATTACAACCAAGCCTTAACGCACATCTGCTGGGATGGATGCATGTTTCCCAACGCAGTTATGGAAAAGCAGCAAACTTGGAATGATATCCTAGCCGCGATGATTGCAGTTCGTAATGCCCAAGGGCATTGAGCAGATCTTCGCCTTCTGCAGTTTCCAACATAGATTTTCCGTTTACTTCTAACTTACTAGAACCATGAGTACTAAAAAACTAATTCGCGTAGGTCTCATCGGCACAGGGCTGATGGGGAGAATCCACACCAATGGCTACAAGCGATTGGCAGACTTTTTTCCTGAATACGAGTACCGACCCGTGCTACAAGCCTGCTGCTCGCGTAGAGAAGCAAATGCAAAGGCCTTTATGGAACGCTGGAACTATGCTTCCTACGAAACAGATTGGCGCAAGCTCCTCGCTCGTGAGGATATTGATGCCGTCGATATTTGCACGCCAAACGACATGCATGCTGAAATCGCCATTGCAGCGGCCAAGGCTGGCAAAATGATCCTTTGTGAAAAGCCCCTCGCCAGAACTGTTGCCGAGGCCAAGGGCATGCTAGAGGCAGTTGAAAAAGCTGGCGTAAAAAACACGGTGTGGTACAATTACCGACGTGTGCCTGCAGTTACCCTAGCCAAAAATATCGTTGCCTCCGGTAAGCTGGGCAAGATTTTTCATTACCGAGCCAACTTCCTTCAGGATTGGACCATCAATCCGGACTTGCCTCAGGGAGGAGATGGAACCTGGAGATTGGATGTGGAATCGGCGGGCTCTGGAGTTACTGGAGATTTGCTAGCGCACTGCATCGATACGGCCATGTGGATCAACGGAGGAATCAAGGATGTATCGGCGATGACCGAGACCTTTGTAAAGGAGCGTGTGCATTCGGATACGGGCAAAAAGCAGGCGGTAGGAATTGACGATGCCTGTATTTTTCATTGCCACTTTGACAACGGTTCTTTGGGGCTTTTTGAAGCCACGCGCTATGCCCGCGGACACAAGGCCCTCTACACGCTCGAGATCAATGGGGAACATGCCTCCATCCGTTGGGATCTGCATGACCTGACCCGTTTGGAATACTTTGACCACAGCGACGAAGGCAAGGTGCGCGGCTGGAGATCCATTCACGTGACCGACGGAGATCATCCTTACATGCACCGCTGGTGGATACCGGGAACTTCGATTGGCTACGAGCATTCCTTTATCCACCAGGTGGCTGATTTTTTTCACAGCTTAGAGACAGGGGAGGCCTGCCACCCTACTTTCAGAGATGCGTTTGAAACCCAGAAAGTGTGTGAAGCAGTGCTTGCCTCCGCACGAGATCGCGCCTGGAAAGATACTGGTGTGGAGTGGGTAGAGAAGGTGTAAACGGAAAAGTACAATGTACGAGGTACCAAGTACGAAGTACAAAGTACAAAGTAGGGATTCGACTAAGTACCAGAATTCTGCCACAAAGTCGAATCCCTTCTTTGTCTCTACTACCTTTCTTCGATAGGTAGTAAGGATCCTTTAATAGCAGAACTTCAATTTCAATACGAATCCCAATTTGGTACCTGGTACTTAGTACTTAGTACAATTTTTAATGTCGAATGCTGAACGCCGAGTGCAGAATGTTGAATTGGGGAAACTAGTCTCTAGTGTCATTAGGCATCCTAGTCTTGTTTCTTGGTTCTCGCATCTCGCTTCTGAGTCTACTTGGTACATTGTACTTAGTACTTCGTACCTCTTTAAACCAATACTACCCGCAAACTCCTAGCTCCTTGTGCGCCAATGACCAAAGACTGCTCAATGTCTGCGGTTTTGGAAGGGCCGGCAAGGAATAGTCCAAAGCCGGAATGGGCAGTGGCTATTTTTTCATAGCCCTGATGCATGGTGTTTTCTAGTAGGTTGCGATCCAGCACAATCACCAAATGCTCGGTAGCAAAGGGTAGCGCCCGAAGTCCAAGCTGGGTATCTTCAAGCCAGATGGCACCGTTCTCTGCGACCCCAAATTGCCCGTCTAGTATCGCCACTTCCAAGGACTCCAAATCATGTGGGTCTTCCGGCAAAGGAAGGGTTGCTAACTCAGCGAACTGGGAGGAAAGCGAGATCACTTTTGAAAAACCCGCAGCCGAAAACCAGGCATCAAATTCGCTTTTTGTCACTACCTCTCCCTTGTTGTCGGAGATGGACTGCGTAAAGCGTTCCACCAAGTTTCCAGAATTGCTGAAATTAGGGATATCGGGCAGCGTTTTGGGTTCGAGGGACAGGCTTCGAATAGCGCTCAGGATTTTTTCTCTGCTGTTCATGACCTGTTTTTTTGGTACCACTGTTGAAAGGATTCCTTGGGAGCATCTGGGAGATTTCTATTCTTTCCCCAAACATTCAAGGGATGGTAAATCAGGCTATTGGGAAGGGATTTCAGCACATTCCGCATCAAGCTACCCGAAATTTTGTAGGCTAGAGGACTTTTGAATATCCCATTGGCCAACTTCATGGATAGCCCTTTGGCGAAATCGCCCTGCGTTTTGGTGACCTCCTGCCTCCATTCGTACAGCTGCTCGTGAATGTTGATTTTAACGGGACACACATCCGTGCAGCTGCCGCAAAGTGTGGAGGCAAAGGGAAGGCTGCTGTGCTTCTTAAGATCGAGCCCAGGGGATAGAATGGAGCCGATCGGTCCTGGAACGGTGCTGTTGTAACTGAATCCCCCACTACGACGGTAGATCGGGCAGGTGTTCATGCAGGCCCCGCAACGGATGCATTTGAGGGAATTTCTAAACTTCTCTCGTGCCAACTGGGCGGTGCGGCCGTTGTCAACCAAGATGATATGGATTTCTTTTCCAGGCGATGGACTTCTAAAATGGGAGTTGTAATTGGTGATGGGCTGACCGGTGGCCGATCTTGCCAGCAAGCGAAGAAATACCCCCAGGTCTTTGCGCCTCGGGAGGATTTTTTCGATGCCCATGCAAGCGATATGCACGTCTGCCAGGTGAACCCCCATGTCCGCATTTCCCTCGTTGGTGCACACGACAAATTCCCCCGTCTCCGCAATTCCAAAGTTGACTCCTGTGATCGCGACCTTGGCGCCAAAGAATTTCTCCCGCAGGTGAACCCGTGCAGCTTGTGTCAAGTAAGCCGGATCCTCGTTGCCTTTTTCAGTTTGTAGTTTCTCGTGAAAAAGTTCGGAAATCTCTTTTTTCTTTAAGTGAATTGCGGGTAGGACAATGTGGCTGGGGGGCTGGTTGAGAAACTGGACGATGCGCTCGCCGAGGTCGGTGTCCACCACTTCGATGCCTTGCTTTTCCAGGTAGGGATTGAGGTGGCACTCCTCGGTTAGGATGGATTTACTTTTGACGACGGCCGTGCAGTTATGCTTTTGGAGGATTTCAAGCACCAGACGGTTGTGTTCTTCACTATCTGCCGCCCAATGGACGATGATTCCATTTTTCGTTGCCTTTCGCTCAAATTCCTCCAGGTAGTTGGCAAGATTTGCAAGGACGTTATCTTTGATGCCTGAGGCCAGTTCTCGAAGCTGTTCCCATTCGGGAATTCTTTTGCTTACTTTGTCCCGCTTGTCGCGAACAAACCATAGCGTTTCATCGTGCCACTTTGATTTTTGGGCATCCTTTAAAAATTCAGCTGCATTCTCCGGATGACTCATGATAGGGCCTGGTTTAGGATTTCAGCAAGATGAAGAAATTTCAACTCTTGTTTGGATCGTGTAGCAATGCCCTGCAAGTGCATGATGCAGGACATGTCTCCACCGGTGAGAATTTCGGTTTTGTGGCTGAGGTGATCTGCTAACCTATCTTTTCCCATTTGGATGGAAAGCGCCTCTTCGGTCACGGCAAAAGTTCCTCCAAAGCCACAGCACTCGTCTGTTCGGGTTAACTCGACCCAGTCCAATCCTTTAAGATTTTCCAGAAGCTTGCGAGCTTTATTGAATGGGGGCTGGTTGAGTTCCGATCCAGAGGACAGGTGCAGTCCACGCTGCCCATGACAGGAGGAATGGTAACTTACGCGGTGGGGGAATTTTCCCTCCAGTCGCTCGATTTTCAGCACGTCGGTGATGAATTCGATGAGTTCATAGATTTTATTCTCCAGGGCTTCCTGTTTTTTTTCTAAGCCGGCAATGGCGGGAAAATGCTCTTTTACGTGGAGCGTGCAGCTTCCAGAAGGACAAACTACATAGTCATAGTCACTAAAGGTCTCTATAAAATGAGTTGCCGTACCCACCGTATCCCGTGCATAGCCCGCATTGGCTAGAGGCTGACCACAGCAGGTTTGACCGGAGGGATACGTCACGGTGCAGCCTAATTTCTCCAACAATTCCAGCGTAGCAATGCCTACCTGTGGATAAAATTGGTCCACATAGCAGGGGATAAACAAGGCGACAGATGGGGAATTGGCTTTCATTCGGGTAAGTTAAGCTTCAGAGTTCATATTCACGAGCATTGCTGCTCCTAAGGCGGAGCCATTTGGAAAATCACTTGGGATAAGTTCTATTCCGGGGAGTTTTCTGCGCAGCAGTTCCAGAAAAATCGGGTTGGCATTAAATCCTCCATCTACAAACAGGCGCTGCGCAGGCGCTCCCTGCAGCACAAGGTGGATGGAGGCTGCTTGAATCGTTGTCAGCTCGTGAAGGAAGGTGTAATAGGCCTCTGTAAATTCAGAGAAGCTGCTCCAATCGCTGTTACGTCCATTTTCAATCCCAAAATTCTCAGGTTGGATGTAATGGAACCGGATTCTTTTTGCAGGCTGACTGCTTATTTTTTGGTACCAGGATTCCTCGAATTGGAGTTTCTTGTAGGTACCTAGGGGTAGCTGCCAATGGGCATACATTTCTTCTACTTGGTACTTGTGCTCCTCACCGATAAAGAGGCGAGAGATTTTGATGGGTTGTCCTGAAATACTCAGAAACTGCAGGCAGTCTTTCGTCAATTCCGATTCTGAGAGCGGAGTCTTGTTGAATGGATTGATGCTGATTGCCCAGGTGCCGGTAGAAAGGAGGGCGAAGGGTTGGGTTTCTTGCTTCAGGTAGGGTAGCAAGGCTGCCGAGGAGTCGTGTATGCCAATTCCGCAGGGGATTCCCCCCAATTCTGGCTTAGTTTTCAGCAACGAATCTCCAGGCAGAATGGGAGCCATCAGGGCTTCTATTCCTTCTCGTTTTACCCATGCATGGTAATCCATTTTCTCAAAATCCCACAAGGCGGTGTGGCAGCCGATGCTGCAGAAGTCAGAGACTGCTATGCCTGTAAATAGCATGCTCAGGTACTGCGGGAGGTGGAGGCTTCTTTGGATTTTTTTAAATACCTCTGGCTTTGCATATTTGAGAAAATAGAGTTGCAGGCCTGAATTCAGCATAGCTAGCGGAGGGGAAGAAGTCTCCTTGCAGAAGTTCAATTTTCCTCCGTTTTCGGAATAAAATCGCTCCAATAGCTCCTCCGGAAAAGGCTTCAGGTAATCGTAAAGTGGTGCAACAGGCTCTCCTTCGAGGTCAGTATGCACAAAAGAGGCTCCATGCCCAGAGATATTAAGCCGCCTGATTTCAAATTCGGTAGAATTCAGCGCAGCACGAAACGTATCCAGCATCCAGGCACGTAGCGGAAGTACAGGTTCGCTCGGGAAGCCATCCTCATCGGGGACGGGTTCCAACCGGGTGTAGCTGTTGTATACTTCCTTTAGATTTTGGTCAAAGAGAAAGAACTTTTTATTAGTTTTCCCGATATCGAATACGGCTATTACTGGAATTTTTGGCATAGGTACTACATGGGCTATTCCTGAATTTGAGATTGGATTTGGTTACTGATTTGTGGGTACTATTTTAAAAAATGAAGGGATGAAAAACACTACGATTAGGAAAACATGAATAATTAAAGTGATTTTCGAATTGTCAATTTAAATGGATTTTTTAAGGGTACTCGTTGTTCTAGGCCAAGTATTTGTCTAGCGATGGATTTTCCCATGTGCATAAAATCAGTTGAAACGGTAGTGATGCCATCTGATAGAATCTCTTTGAGTGGGGTATCGTTGTAGGATATGACACCAACATCTTTTCCTAGTTTTAAGAACTGCTCTCGTGATTTTTTGATGATATTCACTAAATCTGATTCTGATAAAACGATATAGCAATCTCCTTGATCTAATGGTTCGTGATCATCTATTCCATCTACGATTAGATTTTTGAAATCATTGAAGTAGCAAAACCTTTTGAATCCATCCATGATTTCTGCAGGATAGAACTCTCCCTTTGGGAAAACTAGGATAAGTAATTTATACTTTTTTAGGTGTTTTAGGCCTGATTCAAGGGCCTCAAAAATATCTTTTGAGAAGTCTTGATAAATCCCTGGAAATTCAGCTTCATGACCTTCAACTGCTCGGTCAAAAATTAGAAGTTTGTCTTTAGGAAACTTCTTTATCAAGTCATAGCATGTTTCGGGTCGCCCAGTTTGATCAAAAAAATGAGGTGCAAGTACATAGAAATTAAAATTCCCAAGGTTGATTTCTAACAAACTTTCAAGCAAATTTTTATTGTAATGATGAATTTGCAGGTCAACCGAAGCATTTGGCCCTAAATGCTCAAGTATCGAATAATAGATAATTTTTTTGTAAGAACTTAGTTTATTAAAGAGAAGAAGCACTTTTATCTTATTCTCCATTTTGGTGGAGGAGATATAGAAACCTTTTCCTCTAACTGAGGAAATGATTCCACGAACTCGCAGTTCATTGTATGCTTTTTCAACAGTATCTCTGGAAAGCAATAAATCAAAACTGGTTTCATTTATGGATGGAATTCGTTCCCCAACCTTAAGTTTACCATTTTCAATTTCCTCAAGAAATAGATTTACAACTTGTAGATATTTAGGGGTTCGAGAATTTTCGGCTATTTTTTCTGATTTTTCAAGTACCATATTACGTTGTGTTAGAAGGATAGGTAGGTAATTGAATTAAACAATGCTATCTAGGAAAAGCCGCCGCTAGGCCACCGTCTACATTGAGCATATTCCCTGTTGATTTGTGGAGCAGTCCACCTACAAAAGCAAATGTGGCATCTGCTATATCACTTACTTTGACACTTTCCTTCAGTAGGGTGCGGTTGGCATAGTATTGCGGTAAATCAGCAACTTCGATGTCATAGGCTTTTGCTCGATTTTCTGCCCAGCCACCTTCCCAAATATTGGAATTTTCGATGACCGCATCGGGGTTTACCACATTTACTCGGATTTTATCCTCTGCAAGTTCTGCCGCCATAAGTCTTGACATGTGTAATTGTGCGGCTTTTGCTGTGCCATAAGCCACATTTTTTGGGCCTGCTACCAACGCATTCTTACTCACAATATTCACGATATCTCCGCCAAGACCTTGTTGCTTCATTAGGGTAACTCCCATTTTGGAGATGCGGAATTGTCCCATCACCAAGAGGTCGTTGAGCCTCTCCCAATCTTGATCGCTATGGTCTCCAAAGGACTTTGAAATGGATATTCCTGCGTTGTTGACCACAATATCGATCCCTCCAAACTGGAGAGCGATGGCCTGGCTAGCCTTAGCGATGCTGTCGCTATCCGTCACATCCAACTTAAGGGTATAAATATTGTCCTTACCGTATTTTTTTTGAAATTCTGCCAGAGTTTGATCTAGCCGTTCTTGGTTGATGTCTGAGAGCACTACGCAGGCACCTTCTTGAAGGAATTTTTCTGCAATGCCTTTCCCAATTCCACCTGCACTGCCAGTGATGAGTGCAATCTTTCTAGAAAGTGGTTTCTCTTTTGGCATGCGCTGCAGCTTGGCTTCCTCGAGCAACCAGTATTCGATGTCGAAGGCCTCTTGAAGCGGGAGTGATACATAACTGGATACTGCCTCGGCACCGCGCATGACTTGGATGGCGTTAATGTAGAATTCAGCGGCTACCCGGCTAGTTTGCTTGTCTTTGGCAAAACTAAACATCCCTACCCCAGGCCATATAATTACCACTGGATTTGGGTCACGCATTGCCGGACTGTTTGCATGTTTGTGTTTCTGGTAATAGGCAGCATAGTGCTCCCGGTATTTTTGAAAAGCGGTTTCCAGTTGGGCACGAATTCCATTCGAGTCCGCGAGGTCGGTAGCTGCAGGAAGGTCGAGCACCAAGGGACTGATTTTGGTACGGAGAAAGTGATCTGGGCAGCTGGTTCCCATGGGGGCTAGGCGAGCCAGATCCTGACTGTTGCTAAATTCCAATACTACCTCTTTGTCTGTGAAGGTACCTACCATTCGAGATTCGGAAGAGGCTAATCCGCGCAATAGCGGTGCAAGTTTTGCAGCTTGGCTTTTCCGTTGGTCTGGATCCAAGGAGTTGATTTTTTGACCTCCGAAAACAGGTCTTTTTTTACCATAGTTTTCTGCCAAATAGGCTGAAGCAGTTTCGATAACTTCCAAACTGTTGATGTAGCAGTCGTAGGAAGTATCTCCCCAGGTAAATAGGCCATGGCCTCCGAGCATGATGCCTCGAATGCCTGGATTTTTGTCCAAGGCGTCCCTAAGTTTGAGTCCTAAATCAAATCCAGGTCGCTGCCAAGGCACCCAAGCGATTGCTCCTTTCCAGAGGGTTTTGGTAATCTCTTCCCCGTCTTTGGCTGCAGCTATTGCAATCGCAGCATCTGGGTGAAGGTGATCGATGTGCTTGAAGGGTAAAAACCCATGTAGGGGTGTATCGATGGAAGGAGCCTTGGAAGCCAAATCGTAGAGGCAATGTCCAAATAATCCTACCATTTCGTCCTCGTGCTCCAAGCCACGGTAGATCCCTTTTAAGGAATTAAGTTTATCTACATACAGGCCTGCAAGGCCTGAACGTGTCATGGTACCAATGTCTCCGCCAGAGCCTTTGATCCACATCACTTCTACCCAAGTTTTGGTCAAGGGATCTAGCTCTTTCGTTTTACAGGAAGTGTTTCCACCTCCATAATTTGTGATTCGGAGGTCAGCTCCGAGTAGGTTAGAGCGGTAGAGGAATAGGTCAACTTCATTGCCTTCCAGCTGCGAAGCTTTTTCTTCATTCCAGAGGTAGCTCACATGGTTAAATCGTGTTATTGGATTATTCATAAGGGAAGGTACTTCGTTCTTGAATGACGAAATATATTCTGTATTTTAATTTAAAGTATCCTGTTGTATCCTTAGTCAGCGTTAAGTAGAACTCATTTTTTTGTAGTTCATACCTTAAAAAAATCAGTTAGGTGACCAACAATTGAAATAGCTTAAAAAAACTCAAAAACCAGAAGATTTTTTGATTGAAGGTTAAAATGGTGTTTTAATTTGGTTCTAGTGAAAAGTTTGAATAGCCTATAAAAAAAACTCCTGCTTAGTTTAATTCAGTCAGGAAGGCCAAGTCTTAGGATAGGTTTCCATTTCCATCCACAAGAAGGGTCCACTTTTCCATATAACAGTCATTTGAAACATTGGCAGTTGTACATTTTTGTTGGAGTCCTTCAATGGATAAAAGCCCATCCTTCAAATTCATCTTTTCACCGTATTCGTTAAAAAATCCACCATAGGTTTTTTGCCAGATCACAGCACCTTTTTCATCTGTTCGGATAAGTAGCATATCGTAATTACCCGCTCCAAAGGAACTCGTGGAACCAAGCAGGAAATAGCCACCATCTGAAATGGCTAGAACAGCACTCGCTTTATCGTAGCTCGTGCCTCCATAGGTTTTTTGAAGTTGAATTTTCCCGTCCAAATCCCGAACAGTAAGTTGCATATCACAAGATGTTGTTGACTCACAATTGATGGTGCTGAAGGTGATTTGATCTGTTTTTCCTTCTTCAAGCGTTGTGGAATTATGAGCGAATCCCCAAAAAATAGAGCCGATGATTAAAGTTAAAGCGGTGAGCATAAGCAGGTGTTTAGGAAGGTTTCTTTTAGAAAAAGCTAGGATTGCAAGCGGTATTAATTTTGACTTTAGGGAATGGGTTTGTACAGATGAAGGAGGGTTTTGTGAAGATTTGTCTTGCTCCAGCGCTAGTAATTCAACCAGTTTACCCACAGTATAGGCACTGGGTGTCACCTCTCCTTTTTCAATTCGTTGGATGGTGCGCAACGTCACGCCACAACGCATTGCGAGATCGGATTGGGTCCAGTTGCGATCTTTCCTTGCAGCTTTAACTTGTTCAGCTAGGGTCATGCCTCAAAAATGGATGGAATAATCGTTGAAAAAAAGAAAGGGGCTGTGACATCTATGCGACATTTGGCTAGCTGGCGTCGGAGCAATTCCATTTGGCAAAAAAAACTCCTGCCTAGATTAATCTAAGCAGGAGCATTTCTGAGCTAAACGTGTTTCTCGGGAAAGCTTAAAATTGACTTTTAAACTGCTCCATTTTTTGATCCACCTGGGTGTCTACCATAAAGGAAAGTGCGGAAGTTTCCCAAGCAAGGGTTACTTGTGCCACCTTGTTGTTTCCAGCAGAAATGTGGTACTGAAGACGCTCGGTAGCACCAACTGTTGCCAGTGCAGCTTTTACAGCCACCGCATCGTCTGCAGCAACTGCTGCTTCATCGATCTTGTTATCTTTCATGTAGCTGTAGATGCTCGCTGCTTTTTTGTTGAGGTGGATGGTTCACTCACCAGTAGCTGCAGGAGTTACGAAAATTGAGTATTTGCCAGCAGCCAAGTTTTTGCCGCCTACACTTACTGGAGTACTAAATTCGATGATGGTTTGGCCGTTTGCTCCAGCTCT
>CAMCBC010000047.1 GCA_945872775.1 Spirosoma fluviale
GATCGGAAAGTGGATTTGATTTTCAATCCAAGCGCCTCTCATTTTGCGATGAACAAGACTCTAGAGCGGAAAGCATTAGTTTCCAAGAGCTCCACGATGTTCAACTGCTACTATTTTTACGTCAATCTTCTTGGCAATGAGGCAGGCAGAATGATTTTTGACGGGGAGATTTTACTCGCCAAAGACGGAGCGATACTCGGTAGAAACCAGTTGCTTTCCTTTGAATCGGTTCAGGTATGTGCCTTCACACTTGAAAATAAACCACAACATACCGCCCCCATTCAATCCAAAGAATGGGAATTTGTGCAAGCGGCTAGCTTGGCGCTCTTTGATTACCTCAGGAAAAGTAAAGCCAAAGGATTTGTTCTCTCACTTTCCGGAGGGGCAGACTCTTCCACCATCGCTGTGCTCGTTGCTGAAATGGTGCGTAGAGGCATCCATGAACTTGGTTTGGATGGATTTATATCCAAACTTGGGCTACCGCTAACGGCAAGCACGAATGACCCCGAGAAAAGCTTGGTCAATCAGCTCCTAACTACTGCCTACCAAGGCACGAAAAACTCTTCGGAAGCCACCTTTACTTCTGCCAAAGCCTTGGCTGAAAGCCTAGGTGCAACGTTTGTGAGTTGGTCCATCGAGGAAGAGGTCCAATCCTACACCCAAACCATCGAAGGGGTGCTTGGAAGAAAACTTACATGGGAGCAAGACGATATCAGTTTGCAGAATATCCAAGCCCGCACACGCTCACCCATCATTTGGCTCTTGGCCAACCTAAAAAACGCATTGCTTCTATCCACCTCCAATCGAAGTGAAGGAGATGTGGGCTACGCGACCATGGATGGAGACACGAGTGGAAGTATTTCACCGATAGCAGGAGTTGACAAGGATTTTGTGATCCACTGGTTGCAGTGGGCAGAGAAAAACCTAGACCGTCCAGGGCTTCGTGAAGTGAATTCGCTTACCCCAACGGCCGAACTTCGACCTCAGGAGCGAAGTCAAACGGATGAAAAAGACCTGATGCCCTACTCCCTTTTGGTTGAGATCGAACGCTTGGCAATCCGAGATCGGCGTTCACCCCTAGAGGTATTTGTTGCGCTTCATAAAAAAAATGAGTTTGCAGAGGCAGAATTGAAGGAATATATTAAAAAATTCTTCCGACTTTGGTCTCGAAATCAATGGAAAAGGGAGCGTCTAGCCCCCTCCTTCCACTTGGATGATTTCAATGTCGACCCCAAAACCTGGTGCCGATTCCCCATCCTCTCTGGAGGATTTGAAGAAGAGTTAAACCAATTAGATCAGAACTAAGCATGCTTTCATTCCTTTTAAGCTTCATTGTTTGGGATCCTAGCCCCTCAATTTTCGAGAGCTTTGATCGCTTCAGATGGTACGGTTTACTTTTTGCCTTGGGATTTATCATCTCCCAGCAAATCGTGGTTTACTTTTTCAAGAAAGAAGGAAAAAACCCTGCATTGGTAGATCAACTCACGATTTACATGGTTTTAGGTACCATTATAGGCGCACGTTTAGGACATGTATTGTTTTATGAACCTGAAAAATACCTAGGCAACCCAATCGATATCCTTAAAATTTGGGAAGGAGGGCTTGCCTCCCATGGTGCTGCGATTTCACTTCCAATAGCAATTTGGCTTTACTGCAAGCGAAACCAGGGGCTGCGCTACCTTTGGGTAGTGGATCGAATTGTGATTGTGATAGCATTAACTGGAACGTTGATTCGCATAGGTAATTTGATGAACTCTGAAATAGGAGGAAAAGACACCAACTCGGACACTGGAATTGTCTATGCTCGAGATACGGAAGAAATTTTGAGCACACTTCGAGTACCCATCGAATCCATAGAAGCCTACAAGCCTACTGATAGAGAAGCCGAAGTAAAGGGTACTGGTATAGTTCCAGTAAATTTCGATGTGGTGATTACCAAAGGTAATTACACGAAGGAGAGTTTGGAATCCATCCTTTCCCAAGACATCAAGTATGCGCTTACGCAGTTCAATTCATCCAAAGAGTTTCTAGCGGAGCCACTGAACACCCCCCTACAGATTGAAGTCAAAGAGCAGGCCACCAATTACCTTGTCACGGTTAAAACCCTTGGACGGGTAAAGTACCCTACGCAGATCTTCGAGGCGGCTGGCTATTTCTTGATCTTCCTGCTACTGCTCAGCCTTTGGATGAAGTACAAATCCAAACTACCGGACGGGTTGCTTTTTGGCTTATTTTTCATTCTGGTGTTCGGGTCACGCTTTGTTTGGGAATTCTTCAAAGAAGTTCAAGTGGATTTTGAGCAATCCATGCAACTGAATATGGGACAACTCTTAAGTATTCCACTCATTACTATAGGATTGGTTATGGTGATTCGAGCCTTAAAAAAGGGAAGTCCAAAAATCGACTAAGGCACAGGATCGTGGCCATGCCCTCCCCAAGGGTGGCATCTACCGATCCGTTTGAGGCCCAACACCCCTCCTTTGAGTACGCCATGCTTGAGGATGGCTTCTTTCATGTACTGACTGCAGGTAGGACTGTATCGGCAGCTTGCTGGGAAAATTGGTGAAATCACATATTGGTAGACCAGTACAGGAAATATGGCTATCTTTCGAAGGTAGGTCTTGAACATAGTGCTTACCGTTTTGGTCAAACATGCAACGATTGGAGCAAATTTACCGGTATAAATTTTCTTATCCCCAGTTTTTATTTTTCCTACGCACATTCTTTGTAGGGGCTGGGTTATACCTTTTTTTATCTCCTGTGCAAGCTCAAGATAGTCTACCTGTTCCTGAAGCTCCCCAACAGGTACGGGTCAACTCGATCTACATTATTGGAAACGAAAAAACAGAGAAAGAAATCATTTTGCGGGAATTGGACTTTGTAACCAATTTCAGTTACGATTGGGACACCTTTCTCGGCATTCTCAAGGCCGATCAACAGAAAATTTTTAACCTCCGTCTATTCAATGAAGTGGAGATCACTCCGCTGCGCACTGGCCCGGAGGAAGTCGAAGTATTGATTGCGGTCAAGGAGCGTTGGTACATTCTTCCTTCAGTGATTTTTGAGTTAGCCGACAGAAATTTTGCGGAATGGTGGACCAACCAGGACCGAGATTGGTCTCGGGTAAACTATGGGATAAAAATCAACCATGCCAATGTGGGTGGCAGAAATGAAAAATTACGATTCTCTGGACAGCTTGGCTTCACCAAAGGCTTGGAGTTTATTTATTCCAAACCTTACATCGATCGACAACAAAGGCATGGACTTTCTTTTCAGCTCAGCTACCGCGATCAGAAAACGGTTCCAATTGGCTCCAAATTTAATCGTCAACTATTTTACACTTCCCCGCTCGAGGAAGTATTGCGAAGAAATTTCGGCACAGCACTTCGCTATACGTTCAGGCGTACCTTTTACAACTTTCACCTGCTGACCTTAGGACACAGTACCACCTGGGTATCTCCAAAGATTCTGGAGCAAAATCCCAAGTATTTTCTTCAGCCGGGCAATCGGCTTTCCTTTTCCTTTTTTCAATATTCCTTTCTTCACGATAAGCGAGACAACATTGCCTATGCGACCAAAGGGGAATTGCTGCAGTTGACCGCAACAAAATATGGACTCTTCTCAAAAAAGAATTTGTATGAATTGGAACTCAACGTAACAGCTAATAAATATGTGCCGCTGGGAAAAGGCTTTCATTTTGCCTCAGGACTAAGTGCGGGTTGGTTTACAAGTCCCAACCAGCCCTATACCCTCGTTCGAGGCATTGGCTACAACCCTAATTTTATTCGCGGCTACGAGCTCAATGTCATTGAGGGACAGCAACTGGTGGTTCAAAAGAATAGCCTTCGCTATCAACTCCTCAAAACCAGTTTTGACCTTTCGAAAGCCATCTACAACGACCAATTCAATACGCTCCCCTTGGGTATTTACCTGAGTGGAAACTTTGATCAGGGAGCGGTGCGTGATCGAAATCGGATTCCAGAAAACCTGGCGCTGACCAATCAATACCTGTTTGGCTATGGAGCCGGCATTGACCTTGTCACTGGCTATGACGCAGTGTTCCGATTCGAATACTCCATCAACAAACAGGGATTGGGCAACTTTTTCTTCAATATTAGGGCTCCTTTTTAACCTAGCTAAAACCCAAGGCTACCCGTATTTTCGAATGAACGAAGTAGGTTCTTAAAACTTCTCCTCCACACCGAGTCCAAATAGCGCGAAATCGTACTTCACGGGGTCTAGCGGATCGAAGGATCGAAGCACTTGGGTAAGTTCGATTGCAGTACCCCAGTCCGTTTGCTTGCGGGTAATCAAGCCGAGCTTCCTTCCCACCCGATCCACATGCAAGTCACAGGGGCAAATAAGTTGGGCAGGACTAATCTTCTTCCAAATTCCAAAATCCACGCCCTGCTCATCCTGACGCACCATCCAACGTAGGTACATGTTGATTCGCTTGCATGCCGAACGGGTAGAGGGGGAAGAAATGTGCTTTTTGGTTCGTCCAGGCGCATCCTCCAAACTGAAGAAAAATCGTTGAAACTGGATCAGCATGGATTCCATACTGTCGATAGCTCCTGTGTGTCCGATAAGGAAGGCCTTTTCCAAACTATCCTGATGTCGGTAAAACCAAGACAAAAAGTGAATAAAGTAAAGGGCGTCTACTTCATTGAAAGTACGGTGTTTGAAGCCGAGAACCGCTTTCAAATCCCCATCCGTATGGTTGACCATAAAGTCATGAGGAGAATTGTCCATGCACACCAGGAGCTCATTGCATTTATTGAGGATAGTTTTCCGTTGCCCCCAGGCTAGGATCGCTGCAAAAAAACCTGCGATTTCAATGTCTTGTTTTTTAGAGAAGCGGTGCGGGATGGAAATCGGATCTAATTCAATGAAGTTTGGCCGATTGAATTGAGCTACCTTTCCATCCAAAAAATCTTTGATGCCCTGGTTCATAACTGGACGACCCGCTCCCCTCCTTGGGTACCATCAAACCATTTGAATACCAATTCACCCTCTTTTTCTTCGGCAAGGTGCCAGTCAAAACAACTGATTTGGGTTAGGGTGCGAATGCTGTCAAATTCTGGATCATACAGGCAAATATCAAAATCAGGAAGGGCCGTTGATTCCAAGGTATTCCATTTTTCTAAAATAAACCCCTGGGCTATGAGGCGCACTTTTTTTCCAAAAACATGTTCGCTCAAAACGGTGGGTACTCCATCCTTTCTCCTCAGCCTCACTCCTGCTGGGCCAAAAAGAATTTGTTTTTCCACTTTTGCCTCCAGCAAATCATTCGTATTTGGGAGCGTCTCCCAAGCTGTTTCTACCAATTCTCCGTTTTTAGAATCCGGTCTCAAGCGAGTCAATCCCTGAGAAACCTTCGAAAATAATAAAGTAAACCCAATGAAAAGCAATCCAAAACTTGCCAAGATGGGATAGGAAAGCACAAAAATGCCGTTCCAAATGAATCGGAAAACATGATGAAAGAACAGCTGGATTTTCGACATGAAAAATCAGTAGGGAAGCTTACTTGAAATAAAAAAGACAAATCACACCATCCCCCAAAAAAATGAAGGATGGATCTCAAATTTTAATACAAGATCTCAACAGGGAACCGTGTATTGACCCCTTTTAATTGCTCAAATGCCGCTTGAGAAAGTTTGATCAGCACTTTAGCGTTATCTCCAGTTTCAGGCAGGACACCTACCACGCGCGCAAAGATGGTGAGGTCATTTTCCTCATTTTTCACGCGAATCACGCTACCTACTGGAGCATTTCTGTGGAGTACGAGGTACTTTTTATTGGCTTCGGTACCGGGAATCACCTCCGCCAAACCAGACTCTTTTGTATTGGTGAATCCACTTGAGGGATTTGTCGAGGTGTTTGTTATTGTAGTTTCTTGCTTCGGTTCTACAAGAGTAACGCTGGGTTCACTTTTTACTTCAGCTACCACAGGTGCAGTTGCCGATTCTGCAGCAGCTCGGCCTACCTTAATCGATTGGCCTACTTTCAAATTGTTTGAAGTAAGCGCATTCCACTGAATCAATTCCTCAATGGAAGAACCATATTGTTTGGAAAGGGAGAATAAGGATTCACCTGCCTTTACAGTATGAGAGGTCCATTCTCCCGACACTTTTGCTGCTCCTGTTGAGGACTTTGATGAAACAAAGACTACTTCCTTATTTTCATTGGGAGACTCGGCTTTTTGATCAGCGACTTTGGGCTCTTCTTTTTTTACTTCCTCCTTTACTTCAGTTTTTGCAGCCAAGGTTTCTGCTTTGGGCTCAGTATTGCTTTGCTTCGTTACTACAGACTGCTTGCTAATTATTTTCAAGGATTGGCCGATCATCACTCGGTCACTTTTCAAGGAATTCCAAGATTTAAGCTCTGCTACGGTAACCTTGTATTTTTTTGCGATGGTAGACAAATTCTCGCCGCTTTTTACCTTGTGGGTGGATCTAACTTTTTGGATAGTAACCGTTTCTGAAACCTTGGTATCCGCAGAAGCGCCTTGCTTCACTTCAGGTTTTACCGTTGGTTTTTCATTTTTTGCTTCAGCCACTGGACTTGCCGCCTGCGTCACTACCGGAGATGCCGTCTCTACGGAAGAAGCAGCCGTACTCGCATTCGTATTGGACGATTGACTAGAAATTGGCGCAGCGGGTGCGGCAGTTACTGAAGTGCTCGGGGTACTACTTGGCACTCCAAAAGGAATGAGAAGCGTTTGACCATCTTTAATACCTTGCTTCAGGGATTCATTCGCTTGTTGAATCTCCGACATGGACACTTTATACCTTCTTGAAACAGAAAATAAAGTTTCCTGACCCACCACTTGATGAACAATGAAGGTTCGATCCCCTACTTTCTGCAATCCTATCGAATCCAATGATGCAGCAGGAGCTGCTAGAGCAGTAGACTGCAAGCCAACAAAAAGAAAAAAACTTGAAACCAAGAGTTTGAATCTACCGAACATAGGAAAAGCTAGAATGAGGGAGTTGAACTAGGAGAAATAAGTAAGTGAACAAAAATAACCTTCATCCCTCATTAATCAAGTTGAAAACGGTAATTTTCCTTAATTTAGAGCAATACTTGGTAGCAGAAAATCAGGTTTCCAGAGGAAATCATTTGTGAAGCGAAGTGGTAATTTTCAACGGGACAAAAGACCTTTAGATGACTCGATTTATATTCCTTATTCTAGCCGTATTTACGATTTCAACTAGCTTTTTGGGAGCCCAGCAAAATCGAAAAAAGGTATTCACTTTTGCCATTGACGAAAACATTGATCCAGGGATGAATCGTCGGGTAAAATTGGCAATGGATCAAGCTGCAGCACTAAAAGCAGATGTTATCCTGATCGAGATGGATACCTATGGCGGAGCAGTTACCGATGCGGATGAGATCCGAACTCGAATTTTAGAGTCCAAAATACCCGTGTATGTATTTATCAACAAGGATGCAGCCTCTGCAGGCGCGCTGATTTCCATTGCCTGCGATAGCATCTACATGGCTCCAGGGGCTAGTATTGGTGCTGCTACAGTGGTCAATGGAACCGATGGAACTGCTGCGCCTGACAAATACCAATCCTATATGCGCTCCATGATGCGCAGCACTGCTGAGGCCACCGGACGCAACCCACAAATTGCTGAGGCGATGGTCGATGAAAAGTTGGTCGTGCCTGGAATTTCCGATTCCAGCTCGGTCATTACTTTTTCAGTGGCCGAAGCAATTCAAAATGGCTTTTGTGAAGGAGAATATAGTTCTGTAAAGGAGATTTTAACTGCTCAAGGGCTGCAGTCTGCTGAAATCATTGCTTATGAGGAGAAAACAGTAGATACCATTATCTCCTTCTTTTTAAGTCCTGCTGTAAGCGGTATTTTGATCTTGTTGATTATTGGAGGAATCTACTTTGAGTTGCAAACACCTGGAATAGGATTCCCTTTAGCTCTTGCTGTGACTGCTGCCCTCTTGTATTTTATCCCCTATTACTTAAATGGGCTTGCAGAAAACTGGGAGATCTTGGCTTTTGTGATTGGCATCATACTTCTTGCGGTCGAATTTTTTGTGATTCCCGGTTTTGGTGTGTTTGGCGTAGCGGGAATTGTGCTGACACTCGGTGGACTCGTACTGGGGATGCTTCCCAACCAGGCCTTTGATTTTGAATTGGTCCCTGCGTCCCAACTATTTGGAGCGTTGCTTACCGTGATTCTAGCAGCTCTTGCGGCTGTAGGAATGGTGTTTTGGCTAACTCCTAAGGTAAATGAATGGGGAGCATTCAAGCACCTGACTTTAGCTTCCACTCAAGACCGCGCCCAAGGATTCACTTCAAGCACCTATTCAAAGGATATGCTAGGGAAAATTGGCACAGTGCACTCTAGACTTCGACCGAGTGGAAAGGTGGAGATTGACGGAGAAATTTACGATGCCTATTCCCGAGGCGAGTTTTTGGACCAAGGAGAATCAATCGAAGTCATCTCTACTGAAGGAACTTCCCTGAGAGTGAAAAAATTGGAAGCCTAAAATTCAAAATTGGCTAAATTTATCGCATGAACTCCTTAGGTTTACCTTACCCACGCATAGGTGAAGCCGAATTGCTACACTATTTCACTCAAGTCGCTAATGCAATCACCAACCATGACGAAGTGGAGTAACCGATTTTACACCTACTATGTGGTCGTAGCCTTTGTGCTGACATTCGCGATCTTATTCCCCTTGTTTTTGTGTTGTATTTGGGTCCCTTCTTGGAATAAGTATGGACGGAAAATCAACCAGTTTTGGGCCAAAGGTTTCTTTTCACTTATTTTTCTTCCGGTCAAAGTTGAGGTTGAAGGCGTACTTGAAAAAGGGAAATCCTATATTTTCTTGGCCAACCATTTTAGTTACCTGGATGTGGCGATGATGGGCTTTGTTCCTGGAGACGCCGTTTTTGTTGGGAAAGCATCCATCCGAAAGGTTCCTTTTTTTGGCTATTATTTCAAAAATCTACACATCGCAGTGGACCGCGGTCGTGTCAAAAGCAGAGCAGAAACCATGCGAAGAGCAGGATTGGCTCTAGACCGAGGGAGTAGCATGGTACTTTTTCCCGAAGGAGGCATCTACACCCAAAATCCACCATTTATGGTCCCTTTTAAGAATGGGGCTTTCCGTCTAGCTATAGAAAAACAAATCCCCATCATTCCTGTCACCTTATCCTACAATCATGTAATTTTGGCGGACCAAAAAGAGTTGATTTTAAAGCGAATGCCCGCCAAAATGGTCCTGCACCAAGCACTCCATCCGGCAGCCTTTTCGACTGAAGAGCAACTCAAAGACCGCTGTTTTGAAGTGATTCAAGAACAGTTATCGAAAGATAATCCAGCAACTAGTACCTCCCAAAACCTACCGAATCCAAGCTAAATCTTTTAACTAGCTGCATGAAAATTGATCAAGAAACCCTTCAGAAAATCGCTCATTTGGCTCGATTAAATTTTGATGCTCAGACGGGCGAAAAAATGAGTGCAGACCTTTCACAGGTATTGGATTGGGTAGCGCAACTTCAGGAGATCGATACCCAAAATGTAGCTCCGCTTACCAGCATGTCTTCGGAAATCAATGTTCTCCGTGAAGATCAAGTTGGGGTACAGCTGACCCAGGAACAGGCATTAAAAAATGCCCCAAAACAAGAGAATGGATTTTTTAGCGTTCCCAAAGTCATGGAATAAAATGCCTATTCGCTTCGATACATTTTCTGCAGGCAAACTGCTGCCCCTATTTTTCTTAGCAATAGGCATCATCCTGGCGAGCTATTCCATTCTTAGTCCCAAGTATGCCCATCCCAATCTTCAACCGGGTGCTTTTGTGGATCGACTTCCCGTTCCATTTTCCACAGTACAGGTAGGAGCAGTTGAAATACCCATTCAAGTGGATCACTTTATTGTTTTCCAAAACTACCAAGTGACTTCCTTCCCTTTTACTACTGCTGAAAATTACCTTTTCGGCATCTTCGTCTTTCTACTTTCGGTCACGGTATTGGCCAACCTTAGTCAGTTCAAAAAAATACCGTTTTTAGGGGCTGGAATCGGATGGATCCTGCTCCTTACCCTATCAAACTTCAATGGACTCAATATTGGGGGCCCCAGTTCAAGTCTTCCCTTGCTACTACTTTTAGCTGCAACCCTGATTCCAACTATTTTCTTCCATGTATGGGGTAGCCAATCACCATTATGGGTTCGTTGGCTTGTGCTTGCAGCCACTACAGGGGGTACGCTAACTAGCCTGATTTGGATTAGCCCAATTATCGAACCCAGCCTATACCTAGCAGAGCAAAGCCTAATCCTTGGACTTGGGATGAGCATCGCTTGGATTTTTTGGCAAGGACATGGAATACTATCGGGTCTTTTGATCCTTATTTCAAAAGCCAATGCTGGACTAACTGTCAAAACAAGTATTCAATTCGCAGTGGTCGCCTTAGTCTATTTGGGACTACTATTTCTTTTACTTCTACAAGTAAATGGGGAGTTTCCCTTGCCATTCGCCAATTTCTCTCCCCTCTACCTCGTCCTTCCTCTAGGGCTATTCGGATGGATTTCAACACGGGAAAAGATAGCTCAATGTGAGAACTTAGCCAGTTCAGTTCCTAGCCTACAAAGCCTCTATTTGTTAGGATTTGCAAGCACCTTGTGGACCATTTGGAAGTTGACCTTCTCAAATAACCAAGCGGGTGAGGAACTAATCAAGCATTTGGTACTTTACTCCCAACTTGGCTTTTCGCTCTTCTTTTTCATCTACCTAGCGATCAACTTTTTTCCACTCATGCAGCAAGGGAAGTCGGTACATCCTGTGCTGTACAAACCATTTATTCTCCCTTATTACCATCTCCGCATTGGAGGAACGATTGCGTTTTTGGTGATTACCGCCTTTTTGGAAGCCATCATTGCATCCCATCTAAGTGCTTTAACTAGCAATATTGTAGGGGATTACTACTACCAAACGAATCAAAAACTTGAAGCAAGTATCCTTTATGAAAATAGCTGGGACCGCTACCGTTACAATCCCAAAGCAAAAAATTTAACCGCTCAACTCCTGTTTGAATTGAACCAACCGAGTTTGGCCAAAGAACACTTGGAAGAAAGTTTTGATTTAGCTCCACAAGTGGACAATATCCTACTCCTATCGGAGCGACTTCAGCGGGAAAACAAACCCTTTGAGGCAGTTTTTTACCTTGAAAACGGGCTGAAATTCTTTCCAAACAACTTGTACCTCAGCCAAAATCTGGCCTTACTTTATACGCTGGTTAAAAAAGAAGAAACAGCACTTGCTCTTGCCACTGAGCACTCCAAAGACAATCCTCTTGCCACATCCAATTGGCTTGCCCTTTCGGTAAAGCTTGGAAAAAAAGTAGAGGTGCCTTCTGCGGAAGAAGACCTCATCCTACTGATCAATCAAGTGGCTGCAGCACGGAAAAACGGCACCCAAGTAGATGCGCAAACCTTGGAAATCCTAAAGGAAAAGTTAGAAAAGGAAACTGCTCCAATTCTGCTTCAAGCAGGGTACCGGAATCTATTGGCCAAGCAGAACCTGGGAGATCCAAGTTCTGACATTCGTTTGATGGATTCCTTGGCAAAAAGAGAAGACCTGCTAGACTATACCCTTCAGTTTCAAGAAACCGCTATTTTGAGAAGTTTGGGAGCAGGCAGGATCAACGAAGCCGTCAAAAACCTGAATGGCCTCGCTTTTAGAAATGCAAGTGATGCTGCCTATTACCTGAATTTATCCGGACTTGTATTGGCACAGCAACTCGATTTTGATAAAGCCGCCAAGGACTTTACTGTTTCGAAAGAAAAAGGGTTTCAGGCCGATCTCCCCATTCATGAAGCTATTCGAAATTGGCAATCCGAACGGGCAACTGGAAATGCAGCACCAAGCACTGATCCTGTTGCGGCAGAAAATGAGTTGGCATTTGTGGGTAGATTTAATGAATCCATGCCTCAGGACTTGTTTAAATCCTGGGAAGCCATCGCATCTCCAGAATTCAAGTTGCAAATGGCTTGGAGACTACTTAGCCACAAGGCTCATGGACTGACGACACCCCAGTTGCAAGAAATTGGTGCCTTTTTGAAAGGAAAAACAGACAGAAAAGCAGATTTAGATGCCTTTCTTCAAGCGCCAGACTGGAACAATGCTAATTCCTTGCGGTCCTTCACCAAATTGATCGGCGCATCCGAGGAACTCACTGCCAATCCTTATTTCAGTCCCTTGATTTGGGCTGCGGCCTTGCAAACCAAGGACAAACTACAAGCCTACGAATTGCTTCAATCTGCCAGTGAATTCAATAAGGACCCGCTGCTTTGGGCCAAGAAAATACAGGCCGCTCGGGACCTGGGGCTGGATCGCTATGCCACCGAAGCTCAGGAAGAAATGAAGAATTGGATGAGTGAAGAAGAAATTGAAGCCCTTTTGGGGGAGATGTATTGAGAGATTTCATGTATTTTTAACCCAAATGAGTACCTTTCCGTATTGCTAAACCAACAAGTAACCAATCACACCATGAGCAAAGTCATTGAAACAAACGAAATCAATAAAACCTATAAAATGGGTTCTGAAATTATTCAGGCATTGAAATCGGTTAGCATTAGCGTAAACAAAGGAGAATACGTCGCTTTCATGGGTCCTTCTGGATCAGGAAAGTCTACCCTGATGAACATCATCGGATGCTTGGACTCCCCTACCTCTGGTAGCTATGTACTGGCGGGAAAAGATGTCAGCGACATGAGTGAAAACGAGTTGGCAGACATTCGAAACAAGGAAATTGGCTTCGTATTCCAAACTTTCAACCTCTTACCAAGAGCTACTTGCTTGGACAATGTGGCGTTACCTCTGGTGTATGCAGGCTATTCTAAATCAGAGCGCCAAGAAATTGCATTCAAGGCGCTAGACAATGTGGGACTTGGTGATCGAACCAAACACCGTCCCAACGAACTTTCTGGTGGACAGCGACAGCGTGTGGCTATTGCCAGAGCATTGGTCAACAGCCCTAGCATTATTTTGGCGGATGAGCCAACAGGTAACTTGGATTCCAAAACCTCCTACGGAATCATGGAACTATTTCACGAGCTCCATGCCAAAGGAAACACCATCATCATGGTAACACACGAAGATGACATTGCACATTATGCGCACCGCATCGTGCGTCTTCGAGATGGTTTGGTGGAATCCGACAAGGTCAATCCAAACCCAACCCGTGGAATAGTAACTGCCTAATTTAGTCACAAGGGCAGTTTTCGTTTAGAGCATACAGATCCATCGTTGATATGAAAATTTACACCAAAACCGGGGATCAAGGAATCACCTCTTTGTTGGGCGGAGTACGAGTACCCAAATCAGATCTACGCATTGATGCCTATGGCACCTTGGATGAATTAAATTCCTATGTAGGCCTACTCCGAGATCAAGAGGTAAATAAAAAAAGATCGGAACTACTCAAAACGATTCAAGATCGCCTCTTCACGATTGGGGCAGATTTGGCAACTGTTCCAGGAAAAGACAAGGTAAAGAAACCAGACCTGCATCCAGAAGATGTGGAAGTTTTAGAAAAAGAAATGGATGCCATGGATACTGAACTCCCCATGCTCACCGCCTTTATTCTTCCTGGTGGGCATACTGCAGTTTCCTTCTGTCATCTGGCCAGAACAGTTTGCAGGCGCTCCGAACGCATTGTCGTTGAGCTAGCCTCCCAGGAGCCAGTAGCTGAACTAGTCATTCAATACCTCAACCGTCTTTCTGACTTTCTATTTGTCTTGGGCCGGAAAATGGCGCAGGAGTTGGAAGTTGAAGAAGTAACCTGGAAACCACGTTGGTAATCTTCGACTGACTTAAAAAAATATCCTTCGCCCCAATAAAAGCACCCTTTCATATGAGCACCATTTCGATCGCAGTGACCAAAACCACCCAGTCCAAACTTCCGGAAACAGACTTCTCTTCCCTAGTTTTTGGGAAGGCCATTTCGGATCACATGTTTGTGGCAGACTACCAAAATGGAGCTTGGGGAGATTTAAGAATTGTTCCTTATGGCCCCATGGAAATTTACCCTGGAAACGCAACGCTGCACTATGGGCAAGCCATTTTCGAGGGCATGAAGGCCTACAAAAATGCGCAGGGAGAAGTCTTGGTATTTCGAGCCGAAGCCAATGCGAAGCGACTGAATGAATCCGCAACGCGGATGTGCATGCCTACCTTACCTGAAAATATCTTCATTGAAGCGCTAAGGCAATTGCTTTCATTGGATAAAGGATGGATACCGCAGGAGAAGGGATCTAGCCTTTACATTCGCCCCTTCATGTTTGCCATGGACAATTACCTAGGTGTCAAAGCATCAGATACTTATCGATTTATGATCTTTACGAGCCCTGTTGGGGCTTATTATTCCAAACCAGTATCCGTAAAGGTAGAAACAACCTACACCCGTGCCTGTGAAGGTGGTACTGGAGAAGCAAAGGCTGCAGGCAACTATGCTGCCTCACTTTATCCTGCCCAATTGGCTCAAAAAGAAGGCTACGATCAATTGCTCTGGACGGATGGCAAGACCCATAGCCAAATCGAGGAAAGTGGAACCATGAATGTCATGTTCAAAATCAATGGGACCCTCATCACGGCCCCTACTCATGGCGGCACCATCCTCAAGGGAATCACTAGGAACTCAGTACTTCAACTTGCAAAAGATTGGGGTCAAGCGGTAGAAGAGCGCTTCCTTAAGGTGTCCGAACTAGAGGAAGCCTTGAAAAGTGGAAGTCTAGAAGAGGCTTTTGGGGTAGGCACCGCCGCCACCATTGCATTCATCAATAAAATAAATGTCAACGGAACAGATTATTTGCTTCCCGAACCCTCACAAGAGGCTTTCTCTGCCCGCGTGCTCAAGACCTTAGATGGTATCAAATACGGAGAGCTCCAGGATCCTCACCAGTGGATAATTACAATTTGATAGCCAAGCTGATGAACCAAGCCTCCTTGAATACCAAGCGAGTAGGAATGGTATTCCTTACCCTCCTATTTCTTGGTTTATTTGTAGGACCTATTCTGGCACAAGAGCAATCCAAGAAATTTTTACTTCTCAAACGAGGAACCAATCAAAAGAGTCAAATTCGATTTTTCCCAGGGGAAGACATTACCTACAAAAGCAAAAAGATTGGCTACTTCGTCACCGACAGAATAGTCAACGTGGATACGGAATACATCTACCTTACGGAAAATATCCTGAGCCCTTCAGACATCCTCGAAATCGACATCCGAAGAAAAGATCCTCGAAATCGTACGCTAAACAACTTGACCAACCTTTCCTTTGGTGCAGGAACTATGGCCATCGCTTTGGAAGGGATCAATAGCCTTTATCAACAGCGTAAACTGCAATTCAGTCCTGGATTGATCAAGACTTCAGCCATCCTCCTGGGTACGGGGTTCGGATTGCTTCCCCTGCGCTACAAAACCTTCACGCTCTCGGACAGAAATAAACTTCAACTGGTACTCCTTGAAATTGAATAAGGGAGCTACTGGTAAAACCGAGATTTTTTCCGATTTTTGCATCACATTTTTAACTTAGACAGATGACTTCAGACCAACTGAAAGACTTGAAAGCCCGCACATCGGCTTTGAGGAGGTATCTTTGACTACGATCGTAAGAAAGTAGAAATCCAAGACCTAGAGGCCGTATCGGCCCAAGCTGATTTCTGGAATAACCCAGATGAAGCAGAAAAAACCATGAAACAAATCCAAGCCAGAAAAGGCTGGACCACTGCTTTTGAAAGCCTGGATGCGAAAATTCAGGATTTGGAAGTGCTGTATGAATTTTTCACAGCAGGAGAAGTTACCGAAGAAGAGCTTAAAAAAGACTACCTCCTCAGCAAGGATGCAGTAGAAGAGCTCGAACTCAAGAAAATGCTCTCTGCCGAAGAAGATCAACTCAATGCAGTGCTTGAAATCAACCCAGGTGCTGGCGGAACAGAAAGTAACGATTGGGCATCCATCCTGATGCGTATGTACATCATGTGGGGAGAAAAAAATGGCTACAAGGTGCGTGAAATGGACATGCAGCCCGGTGAAGTTGCTGGGATCAAATCCGCCACACTCCTATTTGAAGGACCCTTGGCTTACGGATTTCTAAAATCAGAAACCGGAGTACACCGATTGGTGCGAATCTCTCCTTTTGACTCTGGGGGACGAAGACACACTTCCTTTGCCTCGGTGTACGCGTATCCAGAAGTAGACGATTCGATCGAAATCGACATCAACCCTGGAGACGTGGAACTCCATACTTCCAGATCTGGAGGTGCGGGTGGACAAAATGTAAACAAGGTGGAAACCAAGGTGCAATTGACACACAAGCCTACCGGTATTGTGGTCGTGTGCCAAGTGGAGCGCTCACAGCTTGCCAACCGAGAGTTGGCCATGCAGATGTTGAAGTCTAGACTTTACCAATTGGAGTTGGAAAAAAGAAATGCGGAAATCGCCAAAATTGAATCCTCCAAATTGCGCGTGGACTTTGGGTCTCAGATTCGAAATTATGTCTTGCACCCGTACAAGTTGGTAAAGGACAACCGAACCAGTCACGAAACCTCCGATGCGCAAGGTGTCCTTGATGGAGGCTTGAATGAATTTATGAAAGCTTTCCTTCTTGCACAAAGCGAGGAAAGTGCAAACAAAGACTAAGTTATCAGGCCGAGGAAATCATCTTCGGCCTTTTCATTATTACTTTCCATGAGGCTACTCCCCTCTTTCTTTACGCTTGACTTTTTCCTGCTCTGCCTGAGTAGTTTTCTGTTTTTTTCGAGCTTCAACATGATCATCCCAGAGCTCCCGGCATACCTCAGCTCCATGGGAGGAGAGTCCTACAAGGGATGGATTATTGCCCTATTTACACTTTCTGCAGGACTTTCAAGGCCCTTTAGCGGGAAGCTCGCCGATAAAATTGGTCGAATTCCGGTCATGATCTTTGGAGCAGGTGTCTGTTTTGTAGTGGGCCTAAGCTACCCC